>NZ_JBEXDT010000024.1:75438-86160 GCF_040605905.1 Nonomuraea sp. NPDC005501
GCTGGGCAGGGACGGGATGCTGGGCAGGGACGGGATGCTGGGCAGGGACGGGATGCTGGGCAGGGACGGGATGCTGGGCAGGGACGGGATGCTGGTCGCGCGAGTGCGTGGGACCCACAGCATGAGGCTGGGCGGGCACGTGACGGCGGCCGTGGAGGTGCCTGGGATTCCCGGCGTGACGATGGGGGTCGGGGCGATGGCTGGGATTCCGGGGCCGGGCGGGAGGGGACGCGGGCGGCCGGTCGGCCGATCGCTCGGGAAGCCGGGCAGAGGCGTGCGGCCGGAGCAGGGCCTGGGCATGCGCGGGCCGCGGCGCGGCGGGGGCCCGGTGACGTGGTCGCCGGGCTGGGCGCGCTCGTCGTCCTGGTCGGGCTCGTCGGCGGTGTGCCGTACGCGCTGCTGAGGTTCGCCGGACCGCCCATCGCGCCCGAGCTGCTCGACCTCGACCTTCTCACCAGCAGCGTCGGGCCGTCCACGATCGTCGCCGTGCTCCTCGTGCTCGTGTGGCTCGCCTGGTTGCAGCTCGTGGCGTGCGTCATGGTGGAGGTGTACGCGGGGGTGCGCAGGGTCGGCATGCCCGCCCGCGTCCCGTTCTCCGGCGGCACCCAGGCGCTGGCCAACCGGCTCGTCTCGGCGGTGCTGCTGCTGTTCACCGCCGGGGCCGTGGCCGTGCCGATCGCGCGCCTCGGCATGACTCCGCCCGCCGCGCCGGTGGTGGCGGCCGTCGCGTTCACCGCGCCCGTCGCCGAGCAGCCGGCCGAGACGCCGCACACGGTCCAGCACCGGGCGAAGAAGGTGTACGTGGTGCAGCCGCCGCACGGCCGCCACCACGAGAGCCTGTGGGAGATCGCCGAGAAGTGCCTCGGCGACGGCCGTCGCTATCCCGAGATCTTCGAGCTGAACCAGCACAAGGAGCAGCCCGACGGCGCCCGCCTGCGCATGGCAGACCTGATCCGGCCCGGCTGGGTCCTCGACATGCCCGACGACGCCCGCCACGCCCACGTCGTCCCCGCCGAGCAGGCGCGGGCGCAGACCCTGCGCGAGCACCCCGGCCGGGCGACCGTCACGCCGGGCCGCGTCGCCGACGAGGTCCGCCAGGAGGCCAGGCACCAGAGCCCCAAGAACCACAGCCCCGAGCAGCGAACCCCGCGTCAGCACGGCGCCGAGCGGCAGGGCGCCGAGCGGCAGGAGGAGCAGGAGCAGGGGCTGGATCTCGTCGACTACCTGGCCGGGGCCTCGCTGGCCGCCGCGGGCCTGCTGGCGCTGCTCGGCCGGCGGCGGCGTGAGCAGCTGTGGCGGCGCGCGTTCGGCCGCCGGATCGCGCGCCCGCGTGGCGACGCCGCCAGCGCCGAGGTGGCGCTGCGGATCGGCGCCGACGCCCCCGGCACGCGCCTGCTCGACATCGGCCTGCGGGTGCTGGGCGCCGAGCTCGCCGCGCAGGGCCGCACGCCGCCGACCGTGTACGCGGCGCACCTGTCCGCACGCACCCTCGACCTGTGGATCCACCCGCCGGACGGCGACGCGCCCGCACCCTGGACCGTGCAGGACGGCGGCCAGGTGTGGCGGCTGCCGGCCCACGAGGGCCGCCTGCTGGCCGAGCGCTGGGACGCCGCAGGTGCGGGCGGAGGCCCCGGCGGAGCGCCGTACCCCGGGCTGGTGTCGCTCGGCACCGACGCGGGCGGCCGGGTGCTCGTGGACCTGGAGGCCGCCCAGGGTCTGATCAACATCCGTGGCCCGCAGACCACGGCCGCGCTCGCCGCGCTGGCCGTCGAGCTGGCCACCAACCGCTGGTCCGACCGCATGAGCATCACGCTGGTCGGGTTCGGCCAGGAGCTGACCGCCATCGCCCCCGAACGGGTGCGGGCGGTGGGCAGCCTGGCCGAGGTGCTGCCGGAGCTGGAGGCGGCCGCCGCGCCGCGCCAGGAGGTGCTGACCGGGCGGATCACGGGCCGGCCGCGCGACGCCCACTACCTGCTGTCGGCCGTCACCCCCACCCAGGAGGAGGCCCGCCGGCTGGCGCTGCTGGCCCGCAACGACACAGCCGGCTACGTGGTGACCGGCGACGTGCCGCACGCCACCTGGACCCTGGAGATCACCTCCGAGGGCAAGGCGCGGATCGCCGAGCTGGGCTTCGAGGTGACCGCCCAGCTCCTGCCGCGCCGCCACTACCAGGCGCTCGTCGAGCTGTTCCGTACGGCCGGCCGGTACGACGGCGAGCCGATCGCCGAGGCCGAGCCGCTGGAGGACCTCCGGCCCGCCGAGGTGGAGGTCAGGATGCTCGGCCCGATCGAGATCGTCGGCCTCGACCCGCTGGAGGAGGGCCGGATGGCGCTGGCCGCGGAGATGCTGGTGTATCTGGCCACGCATCCCGGCGGTGTTCACCCGGTCGTCCTCGGCGGTGTGCTGTGGCCGCGCGGTGTGCAGGGCATGGTGCGCGACGCCACGATCGCCCGGGTCGCGGGCTGGCTCGGCGAGGAGCACCTGCGGGTGGACGAGGCGGGCCGGCTGAGTCTCGGCCCGGGCGTGCGCACGGACTGGGCGCTGTTCCGGGAGCTGGTGCGCCGGTCGCACCGGGATCCGGCGGCGCGGGCCGTGCTGCTCGAACGGGCGCTGGGGCTGGTTCGCGGACCGCTGCTGAGCGGGCGGCCGTCCGGCCGGTACGCGTGGCTGGCGGCCGACGACCTGGAGTACGACGTCACGGCGGCGGTGGCGGACGCGGCCCACCGGCTGTGCGAGCTGCGACTCGCGCACGGCGATCCGGAGTCCGCGGTGGCGGCCGTACGGGCGGCGTTGCTGCTCGCGGCCGACGACGAGGGGCTGTGGCGCGACCTGCTGCGCGCGACGCACGCGACCCGCGACTTCGTCCGGCTGCGCGCGGTGGTCGACGCGCTGACCAGGAGATCGGGGGCGCACTCCTACACGGGCGGGCTGGCGCCGGAGACCGAGGCGCTGATCGACGAGCTGCTGCCCGCCTGGCGCATCCACGTGGTGAGGGAGTCGACGGCATGAGATCAACGCGATGGGTTCGGCGGCCTGCGGGAGCCGAAGGTGCGCGGGGCTCCGGAAGGGGCCGGTGGGGTGCGGGAGTCGGCGGGATCGGCCGTATGAGGCGGGTCGGCTGGGTTGTGGTGCTGGTGGTGGCCGGGAGCGTGGCGGCGGCCGGGTGTGGTGGGCAGAGTGCGCGGCCGTACACGCCGGGTGGCGCCCCGGCGCCCGCCACGAGCGCGCCGCCGACCGACGTGAGCGCGCCGCCGACCGGGACCGCGTCCTCGGACGCCACCACGCCATCCGTCCCGGACGGGAGCACGGGGCGGCCGGCGACGGCGAAGTCAGCGATCCCGAAAGGCACCCAGACCGTGCGGATCGGTGACGCGCTGCGGGTCCGCATCGAGTGGCCGCCCGACGCCGACCCGCTGGTGCGGCTGGTCGCCGACTACTACGTGGACACCCGGCGGGCCGTGGTCACCGGTGACGACGGCTACCTCGACAACCTGGAGTACGACGCCGTGGGCGTGGCCGGCCGGTGGGTGGACGCGTTCGCCGACCGGGAGCGGAGCCTGCGTGGCGTCGCCCGCGTGTACAACCTGCGGGTCCAGTCCGTCATGGGCAAGGGCGCGCAGGTCAACGCGTGCTTCGACGAGACGGGGGTGCGCCTGGTGTCCACGCGCACCGGCAAGGCGGTCGCCGAGCAGCCCGCTTGGACGCGCGCCCCGTACGTGCAGGGCGTGGCCGCGCACCGCTACGACGACGGTACGTGGCGCATCCGGACGTTCGTCGCCGGTGAGAAAGGGTGTGACCGATGAAGCCGCTGATCCCTCTGCTGGTCGCGAGCCTGATGGTGACCGCCGCGGGCGTCCAGAATGCGGGCGTCCAGAATGCGGGCGTCCAGAATGCGGGCGTCCAGGGTGCGGGTGTCCAGAGCGCGGGTGTGCGGGGCAAGCCGCCGAAGGACCTGGGCGGAGTCTCCGCCGAGGCGACTCAGAACAACAACACCAGCGTCCTGACCCTCAAGGGCTCGCGCATCATCATCAGCGGCAACGGCGTCAAGGGCGGCAAGCGCGACGGCTACCGCCTGACCAGCCCCTGCTGGTACGAGCCGGGCCCCACGCCGGAGGAGATGCTGAAGCAGCAGGAGAGCTCGCCCGACCACTTCGCCCGGATCAAGGCCGACGAGGAGAGCTTCCTGCGCTTCCTTGAGCAGTTCAAGGACAAGGTCGGCAAGCCGGGCCGCTGGTGGACGCCCGCCTACAGCGAGAGCGATCCGCGGGGCATCTCGTGCTGGACCGGGCTGGAGATGTTCGTCTTCGTGCCGCCGAACACCACGCCGCCCCAGGGCATCACGATCCGCGAGCTGACCGACATCGCCCGGGCCGCGCTGACCGTGCCCGAGCCCAGGATCCGGCTGAACCCCGACGCCAAGAGCTTCGTGAACCTGCCGACCTGGGTCTGGCTGGACGACGCCGGCGAGACGAGGCGGACGGCCACGGCGACGCTGCCCGGCATCATGAGCGCGACCGTGGTGGCCACGCTGAAGAGCATCGACATCGACCCGGGCACCGGCGACGACCGGGCGAAGGTGTCGGCCGACTGCGGTCCGGCCGGCAAGCCGTACACGAAGGGCGGCACGTACACCTGCGGGGTGAGCTACCTGCGCGCGTCGATCGACCAGCCGCGCGAGGTGTACCAGCTCACGGTGACGACGGTGTGGCCGGTGGAGGTGGCCGACCCGGGGGTGCAGGTGCAGTACCAGCCCGTCCGGATGAGCGCCACCCGGGATGTGCCGGTCGGCGAGGTGCAGAGCAGCGTACGCGACGACGGCACGGAGTGAACACGCCAGCAGAACGACGGCACGGAGTGAACGCCCCAGCAGCACGACGGCACGGGATGAGGCCTCGGGAAAGCCCGGAGGCGGTCAGGCGATGACGGCGGCCAGGGGGGCCAGCTCCGGCACCTCGGCCGCCTCCGCCAGCACCTCCTTGAGCACGGCGTCGTGCGTGGGCTCGGCGGCGGCGAGCAGCGCGCGGCCCTCGGGCGTCACCTCGGAGTAGATGCCGCGCCGGTCGTCCTCGCACAGGTAGCGGTGGAGCAGGCCGCGGTTCTCCAAGCGGGTGACGAGCCTGGTCGTGGCGCTCTGGCTGAGCACGACCGCGCGGGCGAGCTGCTGCATGCGCATGTGCCAGCCGTCCTGCCTGCCGAGCGCGTCGAGCACGGTGTACTCGCTCACGCTCAGCTCGTGCTCCTTCTGCAGGGCTCTCTCCAGCCTGTCCTCGATCCGCGCGTGCAGCGCGGCGAGCCGGCGCCAGCCCTGGGCGCGGGCCTCCGCGGCGTCGTCGGGCAGCGGCATGTGACACCCCTCCAGACATCGTTGTATGGTGAGTTAGTCGGCGTGTGCAAATAATGTCTACGCTTACTAACGTCGTCTGAGGAGTATTCTATGCCTCTCGCCCTGTTCGCCCTCGCGATCAGCGCCTTCGGCATCGGCACCACGGAGTTCATCATCAACGGGCTGCTGCCCGACCTGGCGACGGACTTCGGTGTCACGATCCCCACCGCCGGGCTGCTCGTCTCGGGGTACGCCCTGGGCGTGGCGGTCGGCGGGCCGCCCCTGACCATGCTCGGCGGGCGGCTGCCGCGCAAGACCATGCTGCTGGCACTGATGGTGCTGTTCATCGCCGGGAACCTGCTCTCGGCGCTCGCGCCCTCGTACGGCGTGCTCATGATCGGCCGCGTGCTGGCCGCCTTCGCGCACGGCGCCTACTTCGGCGTCGGCTCCGTGGTGGCCGCCGAGCTCGTCGCGCCGCAGAAGCGGGCCAGCGCCATCGCGCTCATGTTCACCGGCCTGACCCTGGCCAACGTGGCCGGCGTGCCGCTCGGCACCTGGATCGGCCAGGGGTTCGGCTGGCGCGCCACGTTCTGGCTGGTCGTCGCGATCGGCGTGGCCGGGCTCGCCGGCGTGCTGGCCCTGGTGCCGCGCCGGCCGCGCCCGGAGGGCGGCGTGCTGCGGGAGCTGGCCACGTTCCGCTCGGGCGGCGTGTGGCTGGCGCTGGCGATGACCGTGTTCGGGTTCGCGCCGGTGTTCGCCGTCATCACCTTCGTGGCGCCCATGATGACCGGTGTGGGCGGGTTCTCCGCCGGGGCCGTGCCCGTGGTGATGGCGCTGTTCGGCGTGGGGCTCGTCGTGGGCAACCTCGTCGGCGGCCGGCTCGCCGACCGGGCGGTCATGCCGGCCATCTACGGCTCGGTCGCGCTGCTCACGGTGCTGGCCGTGGCGCTCGCGCTGGTCGCGCGGAACCAGATCGCCTTCATGGTGGTGATCACGCTGTTCGGCCTGGCGGGGTTCGCCACGGTGCCGCCGCTGCAGACCCGCGTGCTGGACGCCGCGGCGGGCGCGCCCACGCTGGCCTCGGCCGCCAACATCGGCGCCTTCAACGTGGGCAACGCCATCGGCTCGTTCGCTGCCGGCCTCACGATCGACGCCGGACTCGGGTACGTGGCTCCCGCCTGGACCGCCGCGCTGCTCGGGGTCGCCGGGCTGGCGGTGGCGGGCCTGGCGGGATTCCACGCCCTGCGCACCCGCGATCAGGCGGGGCGGCCGGTGGACTCGTGCGACAGCAGCCACTCCTTGACCGGCACGCCGTAGAGGTAGCCGCCGTAGCCGCCGGTGCTGGGCAGCACCCGGTGGCACGGCACGAACGGTGCGATGAGGTTCTGCGAGCAGGCCGAGCCCGCCGCGCGCGCCGCCGTCCTCGGCAGCCCCGCCCGCTCGGCCAGCTCGGCGTACGACACCGTGGTGCCGGCCCGGACCTCCCGAAGCGCCTGGTGGAGGCGCCTGCGGGTCTCGCTGCCCGGCTGCTGGACCGGGATCGCGTCGAGCGCGTCGAGGTCGCCGTCGAAGTAGTCGCGGACCGCCCGGGTCACCGGGCCCAGGTCGGCGGCGACGGTCATGCCCTCGGCCCGCAGCTCGGGCGACAGCCGGGCGAACAGCTCGCCGGGCTCGCCGGTGAACCCGCCCGCGATCAGCACGCCCTGCCGTACGAGCAGGGAGAGGGGGGCGATCGGGGTGGGCAGGACCATAGTGTCGATCATGATGAGCTCCAGAGATGCAGGGCGGCGTAGGCCCGCCAGGGCCGCCACCGCTCGATGTGGTCGTCGGTGATGCCCAGGGCGGCCATGCGCTTGGTCAGCACCAGGTCGCCGGTGGGCCACGCGTCGGGGTCGCGGAGCGCCCGCAGCGCGATGTAGCTGGCCGTCCACGGGCCGATGCCGGGCACGTCGAGCAGCGCCTCGACGGCCTCGGCGGGCTCCTGGCCGCCGTCGAGGTCGAGCCGGCCGTCCGCCACCCGCGCGGCCAGCTCCTTGAGGGTGAGGACGCGGCGTCCGGTCAGCCCGAGTTGCTGGAGGTCGGCCTCCAGCACCTGCTCGGGCGAGGGGAACAGCAGCGCCGGCGTCGTGGCGTCCGCGCCCGCGGCCGGGCGGCCCGCGCGGGCGACGATCCGGCCCAGCAGGGTGCGGGCGCCGGCGACGGAGATCTGCTGCCCCACCACGGCCCGCACCGCCAGCTCGAACCCGTCGAACGTCCCCGGCACGCGCAGCCCCGGCCGCGCCTCCACCAGGGGACGCAGCGAGGTCTGCCCGAGCGCCTCGGCGATCGCGCCGGGGTCCGCGTCAAGGTCCAGCAGGCGTCGGCAGCGGGCCACGAGCCGGGCGAGCTGCCGTGTGTCGTCCACCGCCACGTCCAGGGCGATGTGCCCCGGCAGCGGGGTGAGCGTGATGACGCCCCCGGGCACGGCCCGGCTGTAGGAGGCGGTGGTCGCCACCTCCAGCCCCGGGATCGCGCGGGCGGCGAGGAAGGCGAAGACCCCCTCCACGTCGTACGGCTCGCGCCGGTGCAGCCGCAGCCGCAACGGCGCCCCCACGCGGGGAGACTGTGCCCCGGCGGCCCGCGCCGGACCGCCGGCCGTGGCGCGCAGCTCGCTCGGCGTGAAGCCGTACGTCTCCCGCATGGCGGCGTTGAACTGCCGGACGCTGCCGAACCCGGCGGCGAACCCCACGTCCGTGACCGGCAGGGCCGTCTCCGTGAGGAGCTGCTTGGCCAGCAGCAGCCGCTTGGTCCTGGCCACGGCCAGCGGTCCCACGCCCAGCTCGGCGACGAACAGCCGGTGCAGGTGGCGCTCGGTGATGTGCAGCCGCCCCGCCAGCCCGGCGACGCCGCGCTCGTCGGCCGCCCCGTCGTCGATCAGCCGCAGTGCCCGCCCGACGAGGTCGCCGCGCACGTCCCAGCCGGGGTCGCCGGGCGACAGCTCGGGCCGGCACCTCTTGCACGGCCGGAAGCCGGCGGCCTCGGCCGAGGCGGCGTGCCGGTAGAAGCGCACGTTTCTGGACGAGGGGGTGCGTGCCGGGCAGATCGGGCGGCAGTAGATGCGCGTGGTCGTCACCGCCGTGTAGAAACGCCCGTCGAACCGGGCGTCCCTGGAGGAGACCGCCCGGTAGCAGGACTCGAAGTCGAGCTCCAGTGGTGACATGCCTCCGACGTTATGCGCTGTCGGGACGGTGGGACCGGCGGAAATCGGACCTCAACGTGAAACCGCAGGTCAGCAGGTCGTGCGGGGTGAGTGGCGGAAATCGGACCCTGTCGCAGGGCGAGATCAACGCTGACGGCGCAGTGGCGAGAGCACGACCGGCAGCCAGCTCAGCGCCATGATCACCGCGCCCGCCCAGAGCGACGCCCGCACGCCCCACACCTCGCCCAGAACGCCCGCGAGCAGCCCGCCGAGGCCGACGGCACCGATGAGGACGAGGCGGATCGTGGCGTTCGCCCGGCCCAGCATGCCGTCCGGGATGATCCGCTGCCGCACGCTGACCAGCAGCACGTTGTTCACCCCCGTGCGGAACGTCAGCACGAACCACGCCCCGGCCGCGGCCCACAGCCACGGGCCGCGGTCCAGGAACGGGATCACGAACGCCGGTGGCGCCGTGGCGAGGCTGAGCAGCAGGGTCGTCCGCCCGGCGCCGAGCCGGCGGCCGAACAGGTGCGCGGTGGCCGACCCGGCGAGCGTGCCCAGCCCGCCCGCCGCGAGGTACGCCCCGAGCACCCACTCCGGATGACCGAGCTGCCGGACCAGGAGCACAGGCAGCAGCACCGAGAGCAGGGGAAAGGCCAGGTTCGCCATGGCCCCCATCACGCACAGCGCGACGAGGACGGTGTTGCCGAGCAGGAAGCGCACCCCCTCGGCGATCTGCCGTCCCACCCCCTCGCCCGTCGCCGGCCGGTCCGGGGGAGCCGGCTCGGGGACGTGGCGCAGCCAGGCGGCCGACCACAGGTGGCTGAGCGCGTCGAGCAGCAGCGCCACGGGCGCCCCCATGGCCTGCACCAGCACGCCGCCCAGGCTCTTGCCGGTGACGTCCATCCCGGCCTGGGTGCCCACGAGCAGCGAGTTGGCCGCCATCAGCCGATCCCGTCCGACGAGCCCCGGCAGCACGCTCACGGCCGCCAGGTCGAACACCATCGTCCCGGCCCCCATCAGCACCGCCACGGCGTAGAGCTGGCCCATGCCGAGCCATCCCATCCACCACGCGACCGGCACGGACAGCAGCACGGCCGCCCGCGCGACATCGGTGAGGATCATCAGGCTCCGCCGCCGTGAGCGATCGACCCAGACGCCCGCCGGCAGCCCGAGCAGCAGCACCGTGAGCGTGCCCAGCGCGCTGAGCAGCCCGACCTCGCCGGGACCCGCGCCGAGCGCGGTGACCGCGAGCAGAGGGAGGGCGACCTGGCTGACCTGGCTGCCGAGCCCGCTGACCGCTCCGGCGACGTACAGGCTGCGGAAGCCGCGGTGCCGCAGCAGCGGGGTCGCGGCGGCGGCCGGAACAGGGGTGGCGGGGGAGGAGGTGGAAGTCATGCCACTGACGATGCTGAAATACCGGCCTATAGGGCTATTGATGAAGCGAGGCGTTAATCCACATGCCCCTCACCCTGGCGTTCACGGCCCAGGACATGGCCAACATCCGCTTCGCCGTCTCACCCCTGGGCGAGGTCGTGGCCAGCGTCCGCGTGGTCAAGGACCCCGCCGCCCATTCCGCCCTGCGCCCCTGGGCCGAGCAGGTACGGCGCCGCCTGGCGGACGTCGACTTCCGCCTGCTGTCCGACCTCGTGCCCGTTCCCACGGTCTCGATCGCCGGCTTCACCTGCACCCCGCCGTCCACCTCGACGCCCGACCTGGAGGTGGAGCTCGCCACGATGCGCGCCGCCGCCGGCCGCGTCCGCGCCGACCTCGACAACGTGGGCGGCCCCCGCACCGAACGCGTCCAGGCCCTGTACGACGACCCGGACAAGGGGCTGGAACGCCTGGCGGAGGAGGTCGGCGGGTACTGGGAGGCGGCCATCGCCCCGTACTGGCCGAGGATCAGGTCGCTGCTCGACGGCGAGATCCTGCGCCGCGCCAGGGTGCTCGCCGAGGGCGGCGCGGACCGCATGCTGGCCGACCTCGACGACGGCGTCACCTGGGAGGACGGCAGGCTGCACCTGCGGAACCGCTACGTGTCGGGCGTCCGCTCACTGCGCGGGCTGGGGCTGCTGCTGGTGCCGTGCGTGTTCGCCTGGCCGAGGGTCTTCTCCGTCACGACGCCGCCGTACCAGCCGACGGTCCGCTACCCGCCGCGCGGCGTGGCCACGCTGTGGGAGAGCCGCGCGGCGGACACCCCCACCCCCCTGGCCCCCGTGCT
>NZ_JBEXDT010000025.1:0-81911 GCF_040605905.1 Nonomuraea sp. NPDC005501
GTCCCCGGCCCCCGCCGCCTCGGCCACGAGCGGGGACGCGGCCGCCACCAGCATCCGGTCGGCCTGCGCCAGCCGTACGATGCGGTCGGCGCGCCGCCGCGGCTCGCCGGTCACGCCGAAGTGCGCGCTGACCAGCTCCGCCAGCGGTCCGGACGGCAGGCCGCGATCGAGCGCGTGGACGGCCGCGCGCACCCCGGCCCGGCCGATCCAGAACCCTCCGCCCTCGTCGCCGAGCAGCCACCCGAGCCCGTCGGCGACGGCCGTCACCGCGCGGCCGGAGAAGCGGGCGGCCGCCGCCCCCGTCCCGGCGAGCAGCAGCGTGCCGGAGGGCGCCGGGGTGCCGGCCGCGTAGGCGACGTCCACGTCACCCACCAGCCTGGGCGGTGACGCGATGCCGCATCCGGCCCAGATGTGCCGCAGCACCTCGGCGAAGCCGTCGTCGGCGCCCGCCACCCCCGCCACCGAGGCGGCCACCAGCGACGGGTCAAGGCCGTCGAGCGCGCGGCGCAGGGCCTGCTCGATCGCCGCGCCGGCCGCCGTGGCGCCGTGCGCGGCCGGGTTGCCCGGGCCCGCGGTGCCGTATCCGAGCCTGGTGCCGTCCGCCGCGTGCAGGGCGGCGCGGGTGGTGGTGCCGCCGGCGTCGACGCCGGCGAAGAGGATCACCGGACCAGCCGCGCCGCGCCGGGCGCGAGGGTGAAGGCCGTGCCGCAGGGCGCGTAGGTACCGGTCGCCGGGTCGAAGGCCTCGGTGATGCCGTCGAGCGTGACCTCGACCGGCTGGTCGAAGCGGGCGTTGCAGACGAACCGCAGGCGCTCGCCGTAGCGGCCCACCAGGGCGTCGCCCGCGTGCTCGACCGACGTCCACTCGGGCAGCTCCGCGGCCACCGGGCGCAGCCAGCGGGTGTTGAGGTCACGCACGATGCCGTAGCGCTCGGTCGGCGCGCCGTCCCCGTCGATCAGCGCGGGCTGGAAGCCCTCGCCGCGCGCCGGGTCGGGCGTCCAGTAGGTGAAGTACTGGATTCCGGTGTAGCCGTGGGCCAGCGCGGTGTTGACCTGCCAGGCCAGCTCGGCGGCCGACGGCTCGCGGTGCCGGTCGTAGGCCAGCGTCTGCACGTACATCCAGGCGGGCAGGCCGGCTCGGCGCGCGTGCTCGCGCACCGTGGCCAGGTCGGCGAGGTAGTCCTCGTCGAAGCCGCCGGCCAGGAACGGGTAGCGGTCGAAGGAGAGCACGTCGGGCCGGACGAGCCTGGTGAACTCGCCCACGTACGCGTCGTAGGGGCCGGTGGCGTGGCTCGGCAGGAGATTGGCGTAGGCGAGGGCGCCGGCGGCGCGCACGGCGGCCACCCCGGCAGCCACCCGGGGGAACTGCCCGGCGTGCGGCTCGTCCATGAGGCTGAGTCCGCGGAAGGATTGGAACGGGCGGTAGTCCTCGACCACCCGGCCGATCAGCGGCGCAGGGTCCGTGTCCAGGTCGCGCATGAGCACGTCCACGCGCGGGTCCGAGGCGACCAGCACGCCGAGCCCCGCCTCCTCGGCGCGGGCCAGCGCGTGGCGCAGGATGACGCGGTCGTTGAGGTAGTTGCCGGTGATGACCAGGTCGATGCCGGCGTCGGCGATCTCCCGGTAGCGGGCGGCCGTCGTCTCGTGGGGAGGCGGCGGCCAGAAGGCGGCGATCGTCAGGTTCACAGCGCCCCGGTCCTGATCCGCCCGGCGTAGCGGGCCACGAGGGCGTCGTTGTGCGCGTCGGCTCCGGGGATGTTGGCCGACCGGTAGACCGGCGGGATCGTCCCGTCGGCCAGGAGCAGGCCGATGGCCTCGGCGACCATCAGCTGCACGATCAGCGCGGAGGTGATCGAGGAGATGCCGCAGATGGGGCCGTGCTCGGTGGGCAGGACGGCGTCGCCGTACGGGGCGAGGTTGTCGATCACGAGATCGGCCAGCTCGAACAGCCGATGCCCCGACGGATGGCGCGAGGTGATGGCGCTGGAGTGGGCCAGGGAGGTGATCGCGATCAGCGGCAGGCCGCGCTCCTTGACCAGCCGGGCCATCTCCACGGTCGACCCGTTGCCGCCCGAGTTGGAGGCGATGACGAAGGCGTCGGCCTCCTCGATCGTGTGCAGGGCCAGCACCTGGTGCGCGGTGCGCGGGTCGCGCTCGGCCAGCGGGTCGAACGCGCCGGGGTCGGCCGAGCTCAGCACCACCGGGTCGCGCAGGGTGAGCCGGTTGGTCGGGATGAGACCGCCCGCCCGGCCCGCCACCTCCAGCGCCACCGCCTCGGAGTGGCCCGTTCCGTAGGCGTGCAGGACGCCGCCGGCGCGCACGGTCGCGGCGATCAGCGCCCCGGCCTGCCTGATGGTGGGCGACTGGCCGGCCACCAGCCGGTCCAGGCGGGAGCGGGCCTCGTCGGCGAAGGCCATCACAAGATCCATCAACTGTTTCCTCAACGGTTCATGCCGGCGGTCAGCCCGGCGACGATCTGGCGCGTGGCCAGGACGAAGAGCACGACCAGGGGGATGGTCGTCATCACCAGGCCGGCGAAGATCGTCCCCCAGTCGTTCTGGAACTGGCCGAAGAAGTGGGTGAGGCCGACCGGCAGGGTCAGCTTGCTCTCGTCCCGCATCAGGACCAGGGGGTAGAAGAAGTCATTCCAGATCGGTACGAACTGGAAGACCACCACCGTCGCGAGCGCGGGCCGGACCAGCGGCAGCATCACGTGCCAGAAGGTCGCCCACGGCCCGGCGCCGTCCAGGGCGGCGGCCTCGTCCAGCTCGTACGGCAGCTGACGGAAGAAGGCGGTCAGCACGAAGACGTTGAACGGCACCGACCCGGCCGCGTAGACCAGCACCAGCCCGGCCAGCGAGTCCACCAGCCCCATGCTCTCCAGCAGGTAGAACAGCGGCAGCACGCCCAGGTGGGCGGGCAACGTCATGCCGGAGACGAAGTAGGCGGCGAACAGGCTGCGACCTCGGAACTCCCTGCGGCCCAGCGGGTACGCGGCCAGCAGCGAGACCACGGCGCCGAGCAGCACCGCGCAGACCACGACGACCGTCGAGTTGACCACGTACGTGGAGAAGGACGCCTCCGTCCACGCCTTGGCGTAGTTGCCGAAGCCGGTGGGCCAGCCGAGCGGCTGATCGAAGATCTCGCTGGTGGGCCGGAAGGAGCTGAGCACCATGACGACCAGCGGCGCCATGGAGAAGGCCGCGTAGCCCCAGAGCAGGATCCTGATGCCCAGCGCTCTCACGCTCTCCTCCTCAGGACCCGCTCGAGCAGCAGCGTCGAGCCGAAGATGAAGGTGAACATGAAGACCGCCAGCGCCGAGGAGGTGCCCAGCGCGTTGACGTCGCCCGAGGCGAAGGCGGTCCGGTAGAACAGCAGGCCGAGCACGTCGGTGGCGCCCGCCGGTGCGCCGTTGGAGCCGCCGAGCGCGTAGACCAGGGCGAAGGTGCCCATGCTGCCGATGAAGCTGAGGATCGTGACGGTGGCCATGGCCGGCTTGAGCAGCGGCAGCGTGATGCGCCAGAACACCTGCCAGGAGCCGGCGCCGTCGGTCCTGGCGGCCTCGCCGTACTCCTGGGGGATGCCGGCGAGGGCGGCGCTGAACAGCAGCATCGGAAAGCCCACCCACTGCCAGGTGGTGATCGCGATGACGGTCGGCAGCGCGGTGCCGGGGTCGCCCAGCCACGGCATCGCCAGGCCGAGCGGCTTGAGCAGCGCGTTGACCGGGCCGAAGGCTGGGCTGAGCAGCAGGGTCCACAGGTAGCCGATGACCAGCGGATTGACCAGGTACGGCAGGGCGAACATGGTCTGCAGCGCCCGCTTGCCGCGCTGGGCACGGGACAGGGCGAGCGCGAAGGCCAGGCCCAGCGTGTTCTGCACGAGCATGGTGCCCGCGAAGAGCAGGGCGTTGTGTCCCAGCGCCGGCAGCAGCTGGTCGAGGAAGGCGCCCGACAGCAGGCCGGCGTAGTTGTCCACCCCGGCGAAGCCGCCGCGCAGCGTGCCCTTCCAGGAGAAGAAGCTGTAGGTCAGGCCGGTGAACAGCGGGTAGACCACGAAGACCGAGTAGAGAAGGAAGGCGGGGATCAGGAACAGGTACGACGATCCCCGCCGCGCGCCTAGAGCCATGTGGACACGCTCTTGTCGAGCTGCTCCGCCGCCTCCTTGGCGGTGACGCGGCCCAGCAGCATCTCCTGCAGCGCCTTGGAGAACACGGCGGCGGAGGAGGGGTTGCCGTAGGCGAACTCGTTCATGAAGTAGGTCGCGCCGTGCCGGCCGAAGGTCGCGGCCACCTCGCCGAGCAGGGGGTCCTTGGGCGTGACGCCGGGCACGGCGGAGAACGTGCGCTGGGTGTCGGTGTAGAGCCGGCCGTAGTCCTTGGAGGCCAGCCAGGCGGCGAACTTCAGCGCCTCGGCCTTGTGCTTGGTCTTGACGTTGATGCCGTAGGAGCCGTCGGTGAAGCCGGGCATGAGGCCCTGGCCCTCCGGCGCGGGCGGCGTGAAGACGCCCAGCTCGACGTCCTTGGCGTTCTCGCTGAAGAAGTTCAGCTCCCACAGGCCGCCGGGGAACATGGCGGCCTTGCCGGAGGAGAACAGGATCTGCGCGTCGGTGTAGGAGACGCCGGCGGCGTTGTCGGGGAAGTACGGCTTGAGCTTGTTGAGCTGGTCGATGCCCTCGACGAAGCGGGGGTCGGCGAACTTCTTCTGCTTGGCCTTGACGGCGGCGATGAACTCGTCGCCACCCCAGTGGGCGGTGCCGAAGATGCTCGCCACGATCGGCAGCATCCAGTCGTCCTTGCCGCCGAAGGCGAACGGGATGACGCCCTTGGCCTTGAGCTTGCCGGCGGTGGAGATCATCTCGTCGTACGTCTTCGGCGGGGTGAGGCCGTTGTCCGCGAAGATCTTCTTGTTGTAGATCACCTGGAGGGTCTGCACGGCGAACGGCACGCCGTACACCTTGCCGTCCTTGTCGCCCTTGGCGGCACGCAGGACACCTTCGTCGAAGCTCGCCAGGCCGGGCACGTCCTTGGTGTCGAGGGGGAGCAGCCGGCCCGCCTCGACGAGCGGCTGCAGCTGGGGTCCGGCGCGCAGCCAGGCGAGGTCGGGCCCGCTGTCGCCGGCCAGGCCGGTGGACAGGATCGTGTCGTACTCGGTGGAGGTGGTGAAGGAACGGGCGTCGACGTCGACGCCGGGATGAAGCTTCTCGTACTCGGCGAACATCTTGTCGAAGTTCGCCTCGGGGCCCCACCCCCAGACCGAGAGGGTGGTCTTGCCGTCGTCGGCACGGGTGGTGGTCGAAGGGGCACAGGCGGTGACCGCCATCGCCAAGGCGACAGCGGCGGCGGCGAGGCGCATGAGGGGCTCCTAGCGGGGGGGCAGGCGGTGCTTGGCGACCGCGTCGGTGGCTGTGGTCAGCAGCTCGTTGCTGGTGGCATGGGTGCGCTGGACGACGCCGATGTAGAGGCAGTCCAGGACCAGCATCTGGGTGTGGCGGGCGGCCACGCCGCCCGCGCGGAAGGGGGTGTCCTGCGCGGCGGTGGTGAGGACGATGTCGGCGGCCTCGGCCAGCGGGCTGCGCGGGAAGTTGGTGACCGCGATCGTGGTGGCGCCGCGTTCCCTGGCGATGGTCAGCGGCTCGACCACCTCGGCCGTGGTGCCCGAGTGGGAGATGCCGAGCGCCACGTCCTGCCGGTTGCGCGCGTTGGCGCTGCAGACGGCGCTGTGCACGTCGGTCCACAGCACGCACGGCCGGCCGATCGCGTGCAGCCGCAGGTGCAGGTCCATGGCGACGCCGGCGCTGCCGGCGACCGCGAAGAAGTCGATGAACCTGGCGCGCACCACGGCGGAGACCGCCCGGTCCACCGCCTCGAGGTCGAGCTGGGCCGCCGTCTCCTCCATCGCGCGCATGTCGCTGGCCAGCAGGCTGCGCAGCACCAGGCTCGCGGGGTCGTCCGGCGAGAAGGCGATCAGGCCCTGCTCACGCGGGGCGGCGTCGTTGCGGCCGAGCTCGGCCGCCAGCGCCAGCCTGAGCTCGGGGTAGCCGGCCAGGCCCAGCTCGCGGCAGAAGCGGGTGATGGTGGTGAGCGAGGTGCCGCACCGCTCCGCCAGCTCACCGATGGTCGAGGCGGCCACGACGGCGGGCTCGGCGAGGATCGTCTCGGCGATGCGCCGGTGGGCCGCGGTGAGGGTGGGCTCGACCCCCCGGATTCTGGCCAGGATCGGTGACATGGGAGGACCCTCCCGCTTCCCGGGCAGGTATGTCAATAGTTCACATTCGACATACGATGTTAGAAATTTTCCCCCTTGCGTGATTCATTGGGAGCATGTCACTTTCGAGGCCATGCGCAACCTTCTCCTGGCGCTGGTGCTCGGAAGCACCAGCCTGCTGCCCGCCCGCGCCGACACGGTCGACATCCAGTTACTGACCTTCAACGACTTCCACTCGTCCCTGCCGTCGAGCCTCGCCATGACCCCGGAAGGCCCCGTCGAGGCGGGCGGAGCCGAGTACCTCGCGGCCCACATGGACCGGCTGCAGAAGGACAACCCCCGCGGCACCCTGCGCCTGGCCGCAGGGGACAACATCATCAACAGCCCGGCCTCCGCGGTCATGAACGACGAGCCGGCCATCGAGGCGCTGTCGCTGATGCGCCTGGACGCCTCCAGTGTCGGCAACCACGAGTTCGACCGCGGGCTGACCGAGCTGCGCAGGCTGGAGAACGGCGGCTGTCACCCGATCGAAGGCTGCAGCGTGCCGGGCTTCAAGGGCGCCTCCTTCCCGTTCCTGGGCGCCAACATCGTCGACACCACCACGGGCAAGCCCGCCTTCGACTCCTACCTCGTCAAGGAGGTGCGCGGCGTCAAGGTCGGCATCATCGGGCTGACCCACAAGAACTCGCTGTTCGAGGCGCCCTCGCCCACGGCGCCCCTGCAGGGCCGTGATGAGGCCGAGACCGTCAACGCCTACGTCGCCGAGCTCAAGGCCAAGGGCGTGCGGACCATCGTCGTCCTGCTCCACCAGGGCGGCGGCCAGACCGGCGGCGGCCTGCCCAACCAGTGCAACAACCTGGCCGGGCCGGTCAAGGACATCGTCGCCAAGTTCGACCCCGAGGTGGACGCCGTCTTCTCCGCCCACACCCACAACGCCTACAACTGCGTGATCAACGGCATCCCCGTCACCCAGACGTCGGGGTTCAGCCGCGAGCTCACCCGGCTCAATCTCACCGTCGACCGCGCCACCGGCAACCCGGTCGCGGCGAAGGCCGAGAACATCACGGTCACCCACGACATCAAGCCCAACGGGCCGATCTCCGTGCTGCGCCGCAGGAGCGAGGAGGAGGCTCATCGCCGGCTGGACAAGCCGGTCGGCATGATCACCGGTGATCTCACGGCCGCGAGAAACGGCGCGGGGGAGTCGACGATGGGCCACGCCCTGGCCGACGCCCGGCTCTTCGCCACCTCGGCGCCGGAGAACGGCGGGGCGCAGATCGCGATCCAGCCTCCGTACGGCGGAGGCATCGGCGGCGACCTGTACGTCTCGGCCACCGGCAACGACCTGCCCAACCTGGTCACCCACGGCGAGGCCATGCGCGTGCAGCAGTTCAGGAACGCCCTGGTCACCATGACCCTGACGGGCACGCAACTGGAGCGGCTGCTGGAACAGCAGTGGTGCGGGCAGGGCACGGCGCGCGTGCTCGGCATCTCCAAGGGCCTGACATACACCTACGACAACGCCAAGCCGGCCTGCGACAGGATCGACCCGGCCACCGTCAAGCTCAACGGGACCGTCGTCGACCCGGCCGCGCAGTACCGCCTGACCGCCAACTCCTTCATCGCCAACGGCGGCGACGGCTTCTCCGTGCTGACCGAGGGCACCGACCGGGTGGAGAAGGTACGCGACATCGACGCCTTCGAGTCCTACCTCCGGGCCAGGAGCCCGCTGCCGCCCCCGGCCCTGGGCCGGGTCACCCGCGTGAACTAGCCCTTCGCGGCGCTTCGAGGTCGTCGTCGCTCGTGCCCGGCTCGCCGGTCAGTCACCCATCAGGCGCGCGAGTTCCGCGTGGTCGGTGTCCGGGAGCCAGTCGCGCTCTGGTGCGTAGTCCAGCCAGCGCCGGGTACGGCCCGCTTCGGCGAAGCCGCGCAGCAGGGTGTCGAGGCTCGGGTGGCGGCGCGACTCCTGCCACACCAGCGACCACGCGTACAGCGGGGTCGGCGCGGTGAGCGGGATCGAGCGCAGATCCGCGTAGCCGGGCAGGGGCGCGTCGCTGGGAAAAAGCGTGAAACACGTCGGATCAGTGCGAATGTGCTGGACGAGGTGGTCCGGCCCCAGGTTGGGGCCGTCCTGGCGACGCGTGATCCCGAACTCGTCCGCGAAGCGCCGCAGGAAGTCGAGGCGGGTCAGTTCCGCCGGGCACCACAGGGTGCTCTCGCGCAGGTCGGCGGGGCGCAGTTCATCCGCGCCGGCCCACGGGTGGGAAGCGCTGACGACCGCGTCGACGGGCTCCAGGCGGACGAGCCGCTGGGCGATGCCCGCGTCGCGGCCGCCGGGCAGCGGGTGTACCCGGCCGAAACCCAGGTCGGCGTCACCACGCAGCAGCGCTTCGGCGGCCGACGGCCAGTCGCGTGCCGGGCCGGTCTCCAGGCGTGTCGCGTTGAGCGTCTCCACCGCCTGCGCGACGGTACGCATCGGCGCGTAGAGATGGCCCCACACGTCGAGACGTACGACCTGCCCGGCGCCCAGCGCCGCCGCGACCGCGCGGTCACCCGCCGCGAGAGCCTCACGCGCGGCCGGCTCGAACCGCTCACCGGCCTCGGTCAACCGCGTGCCGCCCTCCCGTTCGAACAGGCGGACACCGAGCAGCGTCTCCAGGCGCGCGATGCGTTTCGACAGCGCCTGCTGGCTGGTGCTCAGCTGGTCGGCGGCGCGCCCGAAGTGCAGCGTCTCGGCCGTCGCGACGAACGCGCGGACCAGGGCGAGGTCGAGATCCATGCCGCTGACCATATGCGACAACCCGGCGTTGTCGGCCTGGAAGCTCCGTTGTTGGCCTGGCCGCCGCCTCACCCGGTGAAGTGTTCTCGAGACACCACCCAGGAGGCAATGACCATGAAGGCTCTCGTACCGACCGGAGATCCCGCCGAACCGGTCGTGCTCGCCGACGTCCCCGAGCCCACGCCGCGCGCCGACGAGGCGCTGGTGAGGGTGGAGGCGTACTCGGTCAACCGCGGCGAGACGTTCAAGCTGGAAGCGCCCGTGCCCGGCGAACGGCCCGGCAAGGACATCGCGGGGCTGGTGGTGCAGCCGGCCGCCGACGGCAGCGGGCCGGTCGGTATCGCGCGCGTCGTCGGTCACCCCATGGCGGGCGGCTGGGCCGAGTACGTGGCCGTGCCGGCCGGCGCCCTCGCGGTCCTGCCGGACAGCGTCTCCGCGGTCCAGGGCGCGGCGCTGCCGCTCGCGGGGCTCACCGCGCTGCGGCTGTTGCGCGCGGCCGGGCCGGTACCGGGCCGGCGGCTGCTGCTGACCGGGGCGTCGGGAGGCGTGGGGCACTATGTGACCGAGCTCGCCGCCGCCGCCGGGGCGGAGGTCACGGCCGTGACCCGGGACGCCGAGCGCGGTGCCCGGCTCACCGAGCTCGGTGCGACCGAGATCGTCCACCACCCGGCCGACGCGCGCGGACCGTACGACATCGTGCTGGAGTCGACGGGTGGCGAGGCCCTTCCCCTCGCGCTCGCGCGGCTCGCCAAGCGGGGCACGCTCATCTGGTTCGGGCAGGCCAGCAGGACCCCGACGACGCTCGACTTCTTCGACTTCTTCCAGGGGCCCGAGTCGGCGGTCATCCGCCACTTCCACTACCTCGACGCCGACACCGGTCTCGGCGAGGACCTCGCGACGCTCGTCCGGCTGACCGCCGAAGGCCGCCTGCACCCCGAGATCGGCCGCGTCGCGGACTGGTCCGCGACCGCGACCACCCTCACCGACCTGCGCGACCGCCGCATCCGCGGCAAGGCCGTGCTCACCCTGTCCTGAACGACCGCATCCCTGAACGACCAGACAAGGAGTTCGCACCATGACCACCGAGCCCAGGGACGTCGTCATCCGCTACGTCGAGGCCGTCCGCGACGGCGACGCCGACGTCATCCACGACAGCTTCGCCGAGGACGCGACCTGGCACTACCCGGGCGACCTGCCGATCTCGAAGGTGTGGCGGGGCCGCGACGCGATCGTCAACGACTTCCTGGGCGGCATGGGTCCCGTCCTCGTCCCCGGCACCATGAAGATCGAGCTGGTCGGAACGATCGCCGAGGGCGACCGCGTGGTCGCCGAGTGGACCTCGAAGGCGCGGACCGTGTACGGCGGCACCTACGACAACCGCTGCGCCGGGATCTACACGGTCCGCGACGGCAAGATCGTCTCCGTCGTCGAGTACGCCGACACCCGGCATGTCGCGGCGACCCTCTTCCCCGGCCACCGCGGTTCCGAGCCGGCCGGCGCCGTCTGAGCCGGCCGGCGCGATGCTAAACCAGGTCGTCTCCCGGGGTGCGGCCCCGCAGGAGCCGCGTACGTGACCCCCGCGCTCACGCCCGCCGGGTGACGCGGATCTTCGACTGCTTGTGCGGCAGGCGTTCCCAGTCCTCCATGAGGACGGCGTCCAGGCCGTACCGGCCGGCGAGGGCGACGAGCGTCTCGGTGCGGTAGTAGAAGTCCTCGCGCAGCACGTGGTGCTCCTCGCCCTCCGTGCGGTCGAAGGTGAAGTCGAACCAGCCGTCCGGCCGCATGATCCGGCCGACGTGCGCGAAGCACTCCTCGATGACGTGCG
The DNA here is from genome assembly GCF_040605905.1 of Nonomuraea sp. NPDC005501. Lineage (NCBI taxonomy): Bacteria > Bacillati > Actinomycetota > Actinomycetes > Streptosporangiales > Streptosporangiaceae > Nonomuraea > Nonomuraea sp. NPDC005501. The sequence continues at coordinate 10,807 of NZ_JBEXDT010000025.1, forward strand.
GCGGCGAGTGGGAGAAGACACTGTGGGCGTGCACGACGTCGAAGTGCTCGTCGGGCAGGAACGCGAAGCGCAGGTCGCGCACCGGCGTCAGGTGCGGCAGCTTGTCGCGCAGGCCGTGGGCGGCGAGCGTGTCCTGGGCGGCGATGAGGATGTCGGGGGAGATGTCGACGCCGTAGTAGTGGCCCGTGTCCAGGTAGTCGATGAACAGGCGTCCGGCGCGCAGGTTGCCGCAGCCGATCTCCAGCATGCGCAGGTCCGGCTTGAGCCCGTGCTGCTTCAGGTAGTCGAACTGCATGCGCCCGAGCGCCAGCCAGCGCTTGTGCGAGTGCGAGCCCACGGCCCCCTCGGGGCTGCGGGCGGTGTCGGACCTCATCACGGCCCGGTAGTACGCGACGTGGTCGCGGGTGCGCAGCCGCAGCCACGTGTCGCGGGCCAGCCGGCGCAGGTGCGGGGCGATGCGCTCCGGGTGCGTCAGGGCGTAGCGGGCTTGGTGGGCGATGCTCGACCGGTTGTGCTTCACGTCAGGACCACCAGACGGGTGACGGTTAGGCCATGGAATCTAGGCGCCGGCGCCCCTCCGCTCAACGACCGGCCCGCACGGGGCGCGTCCGGATACGGCAAAACCCTCCCCGGGCGCACGGTCGGGTGGCCGGGGAGTAAGGAGAGGGTTGACCGAACTTGACGGTTAGTGGATAACGGAGTTCCGGCACGGGCAGAACACCGCACGGTTCGGAGCCTCCGATGACGAGTCCCGCCCCGCTTTCGCTGGTCGGACGTGACACGCAGCTCAGAGCGCTCCTCGACGCGATCACCAGCCCGCCCGCGGTGGCCCTGGTGCAGGGCGAGGCGGGGATCGGCAAGACCCGGCTGGTACGGGCCGCCGTGGAGCTCCTTCCCGACGGGGAGCGAACCGTGCTGGTCGGCCACTGCCACCAGCTCCGGGAGCCCTTCCCCTACGGGCCGGTGTTCGACGCGCTGCGCCACGCCGCGCCCGCCCTGCCCGGCAGGTCGGCGCTCAACCCGGTGACGGGGGCGCTGCGCGGTTACCTGCCGGAGCTGGCCGAGCACTTGCCGCCGTCGCCGCCCCCGCCGCCGGTCGACGACCCGCGCGCCGAGCGACACCGGCTGTTCCGCGCCGTCCACGCGCTGCTGTCCGCCGCGGGGCCCGTCGTGCTGGTGGTGGAGGACCTGCACTGGGCCGACGACGGCACGCGCGACCTGCTGCGGTTCCTGACCGACCAGCCGCCCGCGGGCCTGGCCCTGGTGGTCACCTTCCGGCGGGAGGGGCTGCCCGTGCCGGAGCTGCCGTTCGGCCACGCCTACAGGCATCCGCAGGGCGTCAACAGCGAGGTGGTGGCGCTGGCGCCCCTGGACGTGGAGGGCGTCAGGCGCATGGCGGGCACGCTGCTCGGCCGGGCGGAGCTGTCGGCCTCGTTCGCGGCCATGCTGCACGAGCACACCGCCGGAGTCCCGTTCGTGGTGGAGGAGGTCGTCCGCTCGCTGATCGACGACGCCGGCCGGCTCTCCGATCCCGGGGAGGGCGGTGAGGCGGAGCAGGCGGCCCTGGACCGCATCGCGGTGCCGCTGCTGCTGCGCGAGGCGATGGCGGAGCAGCTCGCCGGGCTGTCGGCCGACGCGCTGCGCGCCGTGCACGCGGCCGCCGTGCTCAAGCTGCCGGCGGACGAGCCGCTGATCGCCACGGTCTCGCGGGTCTCCGGCGTCTCGGAGGACATGGAGCTGCGCGAGGCGCTCAAGGCGGGCGTGCTGCTGGAGCAGCCCGACGGCCAGTACGGCTTCCGGCACGCCCTCGCCCAGCAGGCCGTCTACGACTCCATCCCCGGCCCCGACCGGCGGCTGCTGCATGGGCGGGCCATGGCCGCGCTGGCCGCGCTGGAGCCGCCGCCGCTGGTCCAGCTCGCCTACCACGCCCGGCGCGCGGGCGACTTCGACGCCTGGCGGCGGCACGGCGGCGCCGCCGCCGAGCAGGCCGCGGCGCTCGGCGACGTACCGCTCGCCGTCGAGCTGCTCGAAGGGATGCTCGCCGACCCCAAGTTGCCGCGCGACGCGCGCGGCCCGTTCGCCCTGCAACTCAGCAGGCTGGCCGCGGTCGGGCTGTCGCACCGGCGCGTCGCCCGGCTGCTGCGCCACCTGATGTCGGACGACTTCCTGTCGCCGGAGGTACGCGGCGAGGCCCGGCTCAACCTGGGCGTGCTGCTGTCGAACCAGGCGGGCGCCATCGCCGAGGGCCGGCAGGAGGTGCTGGCCGCGCTTCCCGACCTGGCCAACCGGCCCGGCATGGCCGCCAGGGGGCTGGCGCTGCTGGCCATACCGGCCTGGGGCGGCGAGCCGATCGCCACCCACCAGAAGTGGATGGACCAGGCAGAGAGCCTGGTCGTCGCCGACGAGGACGTGGAGCTGGCGGCGACCGTGCACGCCAACAAGGTCGCCTTCACCATGCTGGTCGGCTCGCCGGAGGCGTTCGCGCTGGCGGACACCCTGCCGGACAACCACCCGTCCGCCGGGGTGCGCCGGCAGGTGGCGCGCGCCTACTCCAACCTGTGCGACGCGGCGATCCCGCTCGGCCACTACGCGGCGGCCGGCCGGTATGCCCGTCTGGGCCGGCGGATCGCCGAGGAGAGCGGCGCCATGTACCCGGTGTACCTGGTGGAGATGTCGTCGATCAGGCTCGACTGGCTGACCGGCCGCTGGGAGGGGCTGCGGGAGCGGGCGGTCGCGGCCGTCGAGATCATGCCGGAGGCGCCGCTGCTGGGCGTGGACGCGCAGCTCGTCCTCGGCATGCTGGCGCTGGCCCGCGGCGAGTGGGAGGAGGCCGGGCTGCGCCTGGAGGCCACCGGGGTGCGGGCGGGCGACTCGGCGTTCCTCCCGGTCGCCGCCACCGCGTCCGGCGGCCTGATCGAGCTGTGCCTGATCCACGGCCGGCTGGAGGCCGCGCTGGCCGAGGCGGGCGGCGCGGTGGCCCGGCTGCGCCGCAAGGGCGTGTGGGTGTGGGGCGACCAGCTCGTGCCGCCCGCCGTCGGCGCGCTGCTGACGGCCGGGCGCCGGGAGGAGGCGGCCGAGCTGGCGGCCGAGTTCGCGGAGGGCATCGAGGGCCGCGACGCGCCGTCGGCCATGGCGGCGCTGGAGGTGGTCCGCGGCGCGCTGGCACGGGACGCGGGCCGGCTGGAGGAGGCGGTGGCGTGCCACGGCCGGGCAAGGGCGGCGTACGAGGCGATGCCGCGGCCCTACGGCGCGGCGCGGGCGGCGGAGGCCGAGGCGGCCGCGCTGCTGGAGCTCGGCGACCGGCAGGAGGCCGCGCGGATCGTGGCCGACGCCGCCGAGCGGTACGCGACGCTCGGCGCCACCCACGACGCGGCGCGCTGCCGGCACAAGCTGCGGCAGATCGGCGTCGGGGCGCCGCCGCGCAAGGCGCGCAAGGCGCCCGGCGGCGGGCTGTCACCGCGGGAGCGGGAGGTGGCCGGGCTGGTGGCGCAGGGCCGGACCAACAGGGAGATCGCCGAGGTGCTGTTCCTGTCGCGTCGCACGGTCGACACGCACGTGGCCAAGGTGCTGCAGAAGCTCGGCGTCCGCTCCCGCAACGACGTGACCCCGCCTTCGTGACGGGCCGAGGCCCCGGCCGGGATTCCTCCCTGCCGGGGCCTCGGGTGTGCGGGTCAGACGGTGATGCTCCAGGAGTCCAGGAAGCCCGTGTCACCCAGGTAGACGTCGCTGACCTCGAGCACCCAGGTGCCCGCGGCCTGCTGGGTCACCGGGACCGTGTACGTCCTGGTGCCGTAGGAGGTGCAGCTCGTGCCGCCGTACCTGTCGACGGCGTACCACTGGCCGCCGGGCCCGCGGAGCCAGATGTCGAGGTCCTCGGCGCAGGTGTGGCTGATGGTGACCGAGAGCCGTACCGGTGAGGTCGCGGTGCCCGTCGCCGTGGAGCTGATCGGGCTCTGCACGGTGGCGTAGTCGGAGATCTGGTAGTTGGTGCCGTTGGTGAACGTCCGGCCGCCCGAGGTGCTCTGGACGGTCAGCGCGTACGTCACCGTCCGGGACGCCGTCTCGCCGGTGCCCGTCACCGTCACGGTGTAGGAGCCGGCCGGGGTGGTCGGCGCCGTCGTGATCGTCAGGGTGGACGAGCCGCCCGACGTCACGGAGGCGGGGTTGAAGGCGGCGGAGGCGCCCGTGGGCAGCCCGGTCGCCGACAGGTTGACCGCCTGCGCGGTGCCGGCCGTCGTGGTGGTGCCGATGGTGGTGGTGGCCGCCGAGCCCGCCTGCACCGTGCCCGAGCCCGGGTTCGCCGAGATCGAGAAGTCGCGGGTCGGCGTGCCCACCTGGAGGGTGTAGACGGCGGTGTGCGTGGCCGAGCCCGTACCGGTCACGGTGATGCGGTAGCTGCCCTGCGCCGCCGACGAGCCGACGGACAGCGTGAGGGTGGAGGAGTTGCCGGAGGTCACCGACGACGGGTTGAAGCTCGCCGTGACACCGCTCGGCACGCCGGTGGCGGTCAGGTTGACCGTCTGCGCGCTGCCGGAGGTGGTCTGGGTGGCGACCGTGGTGGTCACCTGCTGGCCGGGCTGGGCGGTGCCCGACGACGAGCTGAGGGTCAGGGAGAAGTCGTTGCCCGGAGTGCTGCCGCAGGCCGCCTCGCCCGACTGCGCCGGCACGGCGATCGCGCTGAACGACGCCTTGGTGGTGTTGCACTCGACGCTGTTGGCGCCGAACAGCTCGACCGCGGCCGCGACGGCGGCGGAGCGGACGGTGGCGTACCGCCAGCTCGAGGTCTTGCGGTTCAGGGCGCCCATGAAGATCTTGCCGGCCTTCTCGATGCCGATGCCGGTCACCGAGGAGGGTCCGCCGGAGCAGATCGGGCTGGACGGCTTGCCGCCGCCGGGGTTGCTGCCCTCGGCCAGCAGGTAGAACCAGTGGTTCAGCGGGCCGGCCGCGGAGTGCACCTCGGTGCTGGGGATCGAGGTGGACCAGCAGTTGGGGTCGCCGAGCGCGCTGGGGTTGTACATGTTGCGGATCGGGCCGTCGCCGACGAGGTCGACCTCCTCGCCGACCAGGTAGTCGGGCGGGTCGTTCGGGTTGTTGGCGTAGTGCTCGGTGATCACGCCGAAGACGTCGCCGGTGCCCTCGTTGATGCCGCCGTTCTCGTTGCCCGATCCGGCGCCGCCGGGCGTGGTCTGGAAGATGGCGTGGCCGAACTCGTGCGCCACCACGTCGATGGGCGTGGCCTGGCGGGTGTTGGCCTGGTTGTGGCCGAAGTTGGTGTAGCTGCCGTTCCAGTAGGCGTTGACGTCGGCCAGGCCGACGCGGGTGGGGAAGCCGTTGCCGTTGCCGTCGATGCCGTTGCGGCCCAGCCAGTCGCGCAGCATGTCCCACTCGCGCTGGACGGCGTACAGGGCGTCGACGCAGGCGGTCTCCAGGTTGGTGCCCTGGCCGTTGCCCCAGGCGTCGTCGGTGCCGGTGTAGGCGGAGCCGTTCTGCCCGCCGCACTTGATGCCGGGCCTGGTGGTGTCGGTCATGGAGTACGAGCTGCCGGAGCCGCTCGTGCCGATGGTGACCTGCCCGTAGTAGTAGCCGTTGCCGCTGCCCTCGCGGACCTGGTCGTAGGAGTCGGCGATCTCGCCCGTGCGGGCGTCCACGAAGACGTGCTGGATGCTCGGCCGGCCGTCCTTCAGGCCGCTGACGACCGTCTCCCAGGTCAGCCGCAGCTTGTCGCCCCAGGTGAGGACCACCAGGCGGGGGGCGGCGCTGTCGTCGACGCGTGAGAGGCGCGTCTTGGCCACCTCGGTGGCGCGCGCGGCGTCGATCTCGGGGGTGATCGGCACGTCGCCGCGGCTCGGCCCGGACTCGGCCACGGTGTCGCGGACGCGTCCGGCGGAGTCGGTCACGACGACGGCGTCGCCGCCGACCATCGGCAGGCCCTTGTACGTGCGCTCGTAGGAGACGAAGAACATGTCTCCCGCGCCGCGGACGACCTTCAGGCGACGGTACGCCTCGTCGGGTCCCTTGACGAGGTTGTCCATGCCGCTGGAGACCGCCTGGTCGGCGACCGCCGCGGCGCGCGACTCGGGGTCCGCCGCGGCGGTGCGTGCCTGCGTCCCGGAACTCTGCCGGGCGGGGGTCGCCCCGGGCGGGGCGGCGTACGCGGGTAAGGCGGACAACACCATGGCCGCGGCCGTGGCGAGTCCCACGGTCGCGGCAGCCAGGCCCTTGCGTTTCACGCTGCGCTCCTTTCGGCTGTTCCCGGCCGGCCGCCCGGGTGGGCGCGCGCCGGCCCGTGCCGAAGGGTCGCCTCGGAGTACGGGCCTGGCCGGGAATCGGGGGGTGGATCAAGGGGTGCGAAGGGTCACTGCCGCCAGACGGTAGGCGCTGCCCTCAGACCTGCAAATCCGTACGCATATCGGTATGCATACCGATAATTCGCCCCGCTCGATGCCCGACCGGCTCGCCGCCCGCGAGCTCACCCCCTGATCGTCCGGGTGACCTTGCCGGTGGCGTCGAGGAACTGGATGCGCGGGGAGCCGTCGTGCCCGACCCGCAGCACCAGGCGGGGCGTGCCCTTGGCGTCGGCGAGCGTCACGACCGACGCCCGGTCGGGGCTCTTGCCGGCGAACATCCGCTGCGGCCCGGCGTACTTCTCCCGGAACTCCGCCTGGGCCCGGTCCCGCTCGGGGCCGGGCGGCATCGCCTCGATCCTGCGCATCTCGGCCAGGAGCTGGTCGAGCGGCGTGTCCACCCGATCGTGCACCGCCAGCCCCACGCCGCGCGCGCCGTCCTGCTCCGTGTAGCGCAGCACGAGCGTCTGGTCCTGCTTGTACTGGTCGAACGCGAGCTGCCCGGACGCCCACGGCCTGCCCTCGTCCACCCCGCTGTCGGTGCCCATGCCGCCGGACTCGTCCCCTTCGGCGTTGTAGAGGGTCAGGCCGGGCCGCCGGCCGGCGTTGCCGAGATCCACCCCGTTGACGACCGCGCCGGGCGACCTGACCTTGTTGCTGAGGACCAGGCGTGGCTTGCCGTCGGGCTCGACCACGTTGATCCGCTGCACCTCGATCTCCTCGAACCTGGCCTTGCCGCCCGGCCCGCTCCCCGCGTCCGCGGCGACCGCGTCCTTCCCCCCGGCCAGCAGCGCGCCGACGGCCACCGCCGCGGTCACCGCGCTCACCAGGAGCACCCGCATGCGGTGCAGCTGCGCCTTCACCTGCCGGATGTCCGTCTCGATCTGTGCATGCTCCGTCATGCCCCTACGGTCCTCCGCACGGGGCGGGGGCGCGATGGTGCCTCCTGGTGACTCGCGCGTGGGGTTGTCCCGAGGGAGCCGTTCCGCGTTCCGACGCGTGCGACGGCTAGTGCGGCAGGCGCAGCCCCGCGATGAGCAGCTCGACCAGCCGGCGCGCGTCGTAGTGGGGATTGTTCTCGCTGCCGATGCAGAGGTTGCCGACGCCGCGCATGAGTTCGAGGGCGGACAGATCGGAGCGGATCTCCCCGGCGGCTGCCGCGGCTTCGAGCAGCCGGCCGCACACCGGCACGAGCCGGTCGAGGAAGTAGGCATGCAGCGCGTCGAAGCCGGCCTCGTCGGACTGCAGCACGGCGGCGAGGCCGTGCTTGGTGACCAGGAAGTCGACGAACCGGTCGATCCATCGCCCCAGTGCGGCGTGCGGGGTCGCGCTGCTCGCCAGCAGCGCCGGGCCGGCCTCGGCGAGGGCCTCGATCTGGTGCCGGTAGACGGCGATGATGAGATCCGCCCGCGTCGGGAAATGGCGGTAGATCGTGGCCGTCCCGACTCCGGCCTTGGCCGCGATGTCGCGCAGCGGCGCTTCGACGCCCGAGGTCACGAAGATCGCCGCGGCGGCGTCGAGCAGGGTCTTCTCGTTGCGCCGGGCGTCGGCCCGCTTACGGGGGGCCGCATGCGCTCCGTCTTCCTGGCCGTCTCTCGCCGCTTGGCTTTCGCTCACCGCGCCGTTCCCCTCCGCTGCCGCAATTGCTAAACGGGACATCGTCCCGTATCGTCAAGCGGGACAAGGTTCCGTTTGCTCCATCATGCCAGAGCCGGGGGCCGACGACCAAGCCATGCCTTCCCACGGAGGAAACACAGTCATGCAGTACCGCACCTTGGGCCGCACCGGTGTGCAGGTCAGCTCGCTCGTACTCGGCGCGATGAACTTCGGCGCGATCGGGCGCACCACCCAGGACGAGGCCACCGCCATCGTCGACGCCGCCCTCGACGCCGGGATCAACCTCATCGACACCGCCGACTGGTACAGCGGCGGCGAGTCGGAGGAGATGGTCGGCAAGGCCATCGCCGGCCGCCGCGACGACATCGTGCTGGCCACGAAGGCGAACATGCCGATGGGGGAGGAGCGCAACCATCGGGGCAGTTCGCGCCGCTGGCTGGTCACCGAGCTGGACAACAGCCTGCGCCGCCTCGGCGTCGACCACGTCGATCTCTACCAGATCCACCGCTGGGACCCGAGCACCAGCGACGAGGAGACGCTGTCGGCTCTGACCGACCTGCAGCGCGCGGGCAAGATCCGCTACTTCGGCTCCTCGACCTTCCCGGCCTACCGCCTCGTGCAGGCCCAGTGGGCCGCCCGCGAGCATCACCTGAGCCGTTACGTCACCGAACAGCCCAGCTACTCGATCCTGCAGCGCGGGATCGAGACTCACGTGCTGCCCGTGACCGAGGAGTACGGTCTCGGCGTGCTGGCGTGGAGCCCGCTGGCCTCGGGCTGGCTGTCGGGGGCGGTCCGCGAGGGCCGGGACATCACCACCAACCGGTCGGCGGCGTTGCCGGAGCGCTTCGACATCTCCCTTCCCTCCAACCGCGCCCGGCTCGACGCGGTCGAGCGACTGGCCGTAGTCGCCGACGAGGCCGGTCTGACGATGATCCAGCTCGCGCTCGGATTCGTGACCGCGCATCCCGCCGTGACCAGCGCGATCATCGGTCCTCGCACGCTGGACCACCTGCACTCGCAGCTCGCCGCCGCGGACACGGTGCTCTCCGCCGACGTGCTCGACGCCATCGACGCGATCGTCGCACCCGGCACCGACCTCGCCCCGCACGAGAAGTTCGACACCCCGCCCGCCTTGCTCGACCCGCGTCTGCGGCGCCGCTGACCGTCTCGTCCCCGGCAACCGGAAGAACCTCGGTGGCGTCCCAGCCGGCGCCGCCCGTCCCGAAAGGACCACGGTCCCATGCCGCACACCTCCCGGCCCCGCTTCGGGATCATGACCGCCCCGCAGCAGGTCGACTACCACGACGTCCTGCGGGTCTGGCGCCAGGCGGACGCGATCCCGGAGATCGAGCACGCGTGGCTGTTCGACCACCTCATGCCGATCGGCGGCGATCCGAGCGGGCCGGCCTACGAGGGCTGGACGCTGCTCTCGGCCCTGGCCGCGCAGACCCGGCGGCTGCGGCTCGGCCTGCTCGTGACCAGCAACCGGTTCCGTCCCCCCGCGATGCTTGCCAAGATCGCCACGACCGTCGACATCGTCTCCGGCGGGCGGCTCGACTTCGGCATCGGCGTCGGCTCACGCCCCGGCCACCCCCTGGCCAGACGTGAGTACGACGCGCACGGCCTGCCCTTCCACGACGCCGCCCACGCCGTGGGAAGCCTCGCCGAAGCGTGCACGGTGATCCGGCGGCTGTGGACCGAGGCCGAACCGTTCGACTTCCACGGCACCTACCACCACCTCACCGGAGCGTTCGGCAACCCCAAACCCGTCCAGCGGCCCCATCCGCCGATCGTCATCGGCGGACGTTCGGCCCCGACGCTGCGCGTGGTCGCCGAGCACGCCGACGTGTGGAACATCCCCGGCGGCGACATCGACGACGTCGTGCGCCGCAGCGCGCTGCTGGACCGCTACTGCGCCGAGATCGGACGCGACCCCGCCTCGATCACCCGCTCGATCCACCTGCCCGTCTCCTACGAGCAGCCCGGCATCACCCGGGACGCGATCGGCGAAGCGATCGACGCCGGCTTCCGGCACATCGTCCTCGGACTGCCGGCGCCGTACCCCGCCGACGTCGCGCGGTGGGTCGCCGACGAGCTCATCACCACCCCGAGCCACCTGGAGACGGCGTGTCGGTAAGAGCGGTGATCAGACCAGCGGCGCGAGAGCCAGCAGGCCAGGTGCTGGACGAATGCGTTCGCACACATCTGCCCTCACCTGTTGTAGAGCCTGCGTGCCCATAGACAACTGACCAGGGCGATACCCGCGCTCCACACAGCCGCCTCCAGGAAGCTGGATCCGGCCGGACGCCCGGCCAGCAGCGCGCGCAGCGTCTCGATGGCGGGGGTGGCCGGCTGGTGCTCGGCGAACCAGCGCAGACCGGCCGGCATCGACTCGGTCGGGACGAAGCCGCTGCCGAGGAACGGCAGCAGCATCAGCGGCATCGGCAGGTTGCTGGCCGTGGCCACGTTCTTGGTGACCATGGCGAGCGCGACCGACAGCCAGGTGATCGCGAAGGTGAACATGGCGAGCATGCCGACCACGCCGAGCCAGTCCAGCACCGAGGCGGACGGGCGGAATCCGATCAGCAGCGCCACCACGGTCACCATGGCGATCGCGAGGAACGTCTGCACCATCGCCCCGAGCACGTGCCCGGTGAGCACCGAGACGCGGGCGATGGCCATGGTCTTGAACCTGGCGATGATGCCCCCGGTCATGTCGGTCGCCACCGAGATCGCGGTCCCCTGCGCGGCCCCGACGATCGTCGTGATCATGATGCCGGGAATGAGGTAACCGACGTAGGCGGTGCGGTCGCCGCCGATGCCCGCGCCCATGGTGCCGCCGAGGACGTAGACGAACAGCAGCAGGAACACCACGGGCACGGCCGCGAACGTGAGGATCAGCGTGGGGTGGCGCCAGATGTGTTTGACCTGGCGGCGCAGCATCGTCGCCGAGTCGGTGATCGCTCTCATCGGGAGGGCTCCTTGGCAGAGGGCTCCTGGGTCAGGGTGAGGAAGACGTCGTCCAGGTCGGGGGTGTGCACCGACATCTCGGCGACGTCGATGGCATGCGTGTCCAGCCATTCCAGGAGCTTCCTCAGCGTCCTGACTCCGCCGGAGTCGGGGATCTGGACGGTGAGTGCCGCGTCGTCGCCGGCGGTGGCGCCGACGTGGCCGGCCGCCCTGCGGTACCCGTCGGGGTCGGCGAAGCGTACGAGGATGTGGCCGCCGGGGACCATTCGCTTGAGTTCTTCAGGGGTGCCCTCGGCCACCAGCCGGCCCTGGCTGAGCAGGGCGATGCTGTCGGCGAGTTCGTCGGCCTCCTCCAGGTACTGGGTGGTCAGGAAGATGGTCACGCCGTCCTGCTGGACGAGGTCCCTGACGATCTGCCACATGGTGCGGCGGCTGCGCGGGTCCAGGCCCGTGGTCGGTTCGTCGAGGAAGATGAGCCTCGGCGTGCCGACCATGGTCATGGCGAGGTCGAGCCGGCGGCGCATGCCGCCCGAGTAGGTGGCCGCGGGCTTGCGCGCGGCGTCGGTGAGGTCGAAGCGCTCCAGCAGCTCGCGGGCGCGCGTGCGGCCCTTGGCTCGGCCGAGGTGGAGCAGGTCGGCCATGAGTCGCAGGTTCTCCTCGCCGGTGAGGAAGCTGTCGACCGCGGAGAACTGGCCGGTGACGCCGATCGCGGCACGCACCTCGTCGGGTTCCTCGGCCAGGTCGTGCCCGGCCACCCGGATCTCGCCCGCGTCGGCCTTGATCAGCGTGGACAGGATCTGCACCGTGGTGGTCTTGCCCGCGCCGTTGGGGCCGAGGAGCGAGAAGACGGTGCCCTGCGGGATGGTGAGGTCGATGCCGTCCAGGACGCGGTGGGCGCCGTAGGACTTACGCAGCCCCGTCACCGAGACGAAGGTTCGCATCGCGTTCACCCCCGATCCCAGGTGACGGGCAGGTTGTGGACGCCGTACACCTGCGAGGGGTCGGTGCGCAGCGACAGGTCCTCAGCCGGTACGGCGAGCCGCAGCGTCGGGAAGCGGGTGAGCAGCGCGGGAAACGCGACACGCATCTCGATGCGGGCAAGCTGCTGACCGAGGCACTGATGGACGCCGTGGCCGAAGGCCAGATGCCCGGCGGCCGAGCGGCGCAGATCGAGCACGTCGGGGTCGGAGAACCTGGCCGGGTCCCTGTTGGCGGCGTTGATCGCGATGATGACCGTGTCGCCCGCCGTGAGCTGCCTGCCGCCGAGCTCCACGTCCTCCAGCACGCCGCGCATACCGGTGGCGGCGACGGACAGGTAACGCAGCAGCTCCTCCACGGCGCCGACGGCCAGGTCGGGGTCGCCGCGCAGGGCGGTGAGCTGGGCCGGGTCGCGCAGCAGGGCGAAGGTGCCGAGCGCGAGCATGTTGGCGGTGGTGTCGAGCCCGGCGCCGAGCAGGAACGCGGCCACGCCGCCGAGCTCCTCGTCGCTCAGGTCGCCGCCGGTGGCCAGGTCGCTGAGCAGGTCGTCGGTCGGCTTGGCCCGCTTCGCGATCGCGAGCTCCCGCAGGTAGGTGCCGAGCTCGGCGAAGGCTGCGTACTGCGCCTCAGCGGTCCCGGCATCCGACAGGGCCCGGGTGGAGCTCTGGAACCGGTCGCGGTCCCCGTACGGCACGCCGAGCAGCTCACAGATCATCAGCGCTGGAACCGGCTGCGCGAAGACCTCGACGAGGTCGGCGGGCGGCCCCTGCCGCTCCATCGCGTCGAGCCGCTCACGGGTGATCTCGGTGACCCGCTCGGTGAGCAGGTTCATCCTGCGGACGGTGAACTTGCCCGCCAGCAGCTTGCGGAAGCGGGTGTGCCGGGGTGCGTCCATGCCGGTCAGGTCGCCGACGGGGGCGGGCGGCAGGTGCCCGCCCGCCAGGGGGTGGTAGTGGGTTTCGTAGCGGGAGCTGAACCGCGGGTCGGCGAGGATCTGGCGGACCAGGTCGTACCCGGTGATCATCCAGACGCCGGGGGCGCCCTCGGGCGCGGCCAGGCGGGCGATCGGCTGCTCCGCGCGCAGGGCGGTGAGCGAAGGGGCGGGATCGAAGGGACAGGCGGGTGAGCGGTCGAGGGACGGAGCGACCGGCTGGTCGCGATAATACGTGTTCGACATGATGGAAAGCTACGTTGCGTTCAGAAAATATGTCAATCAATCGATGCACATAAGTGCAGGTAGAACGTGTTAAATTGATACGTTGACGGTGGAGCTGAACGCAATGAAACATTGCATTGTGTCGCGTTGAACGCAATAGTGGTGTCATGCCAGAAGGAAGGTTGACCCAGCAGGACCGCCGGCGCATCGCGACCGGCCTCGCCGAAGGCCGCTCCTACGCCGAGATCGCCAGGCGGCTGGACCGGCCGACCTCGACGATCAGCCGTGAGGTCGGCCGCAACGGCGGTCCCGGCGACTACCGCCCCGAGCGGGCGCACCAGGCGACAGCGCGGCGGGCGCGGCGCGGCGCCCCGGCACGTTCACCCGAGGCCGAACCCCAGGACCGCAAGGTCTTCGAGGTGGAAGAGGGAGCCGTCGAGATGGCGATCGGGATGGGCCTGCCGAAGATGATGGCGCGCGTGCTCATCGGCCTGTGGCTGAGCGAGGACGGCAGGCTCACCGCGGCCGAGCTGTCGCGCGGGCTGAGAGTCAGTCCCGCCTCGATCTCCACGGCAGTGGGTTACCTGACCCAGCAGGGGCTGATCAGGCGCGAGCGTGATCCGCGGCGGCGGCGCGACATCTACGTGGTCGACGACGACGCCTGGTACCACTCGACGGTGATCAGCTCGCGGCAGACGCTCGCGGCGGCGCAGATCGCGAAGGAGGCGGGGCAGACGCTCGGGCTCGACACGCCCGTGGGACGCCGCCTGGCCAGGGGTGGTGCGTTCCTGGAGCGGATCAGCCTGGACGTTCTGACGTCGGCCGAACGCTGGCGCGACCTCCCGCCGTGATCAGATTCAGGTGAATCTGTGTCCAGGGTCAAGCTTGAGATGACCAGGGCTGGAAGACTGGCGGCATCAGGGGTCTCGTCAGCCGTGCAGGCCCCAGGTGTCCAAGCCTGAGTAGATGAAGGCCGTTCGGCATTGCGGTGCGGTCATGCACTCTGCCTCTCCTGTGTAGATGGCCACGAGTGAGTCGGCGCCGCGCCACCAGGTGTCCGCCAGCCCAGCGACCTCGGGGACACCCTCCAAGGCATCCAGTTGGAGGGTATCGACGTCCTGGCCCGTGAGCTTGGTGATCGTCTTCGCCCAGGAGGACGCATGATGCGCCAACGCCACAGACTCCACCCACCCTTCGATAGTCGAGTGCAGAGGCGTCCATCGGTCGCCGTAGACGCCGAACTCGCTATGAGGTCCGATCATGAAGGTGTAGGGAACGGCGGTACGCTCCGCTCCTGCTTCGAACCACCATCCTTCGTCCGGCGACCCTTCAGGAGTGTCAGGGTTCAAGATTTTCGGGCCGCCGTCATAGTGCGGAGCGGGGGGAAGCACGAGCCCGCCCCAGCGCCTTGAGTAGGCGGCCGCTCGGTCGATCTCCGTAGCCGGAATGCCCAGTCCGAGCCAACACTTCCGGTACTGGTCAACGTCGAGAGGGGCAGCCCGCAAGGCGTGCGCGCTCACGAAGTGTCGAGCTCGACGCGTAAGTTCCTCGGGAGGGTCGACCAGATGGAGACTCACGCGAGGACGTTATCTCATCGGCTGGATCTTCAGGGCGTCCCTACCTTCGCAGTGCTCCCCGCGGCGCGCTCCGCCCTGGCGCGAACGCCTGAGCCGCTGGGGCGGATCGAGGGTGACTGAGGCGTCGCCCCCGGCGAACCGCATATGTCCGAAAATGGCCAGCGTGCGGGAGCGGAAGGTCCGTACGGTCGGTCCCATGACTGAACGTGACACCCCCGGAGAGCCGTTCGACCGCGACCGGCAGGCACGGCTGGCGGCGGAGTTCGCCGCCCTGCACCGGCGCGGCGACCCGCTGCTGCTGCCCAACGCCTGGGACGTCGCCTCGGCGGCCGTGATCGCCCGGGCCGGGGCCAGGGCCATCGCCACGACCAGCGCGGGGGTGGCCTGGTCACTGGGTGTTCCGGACGCCGCCGACCTGGGTGCCGGCCGCGTGGCGGGGGTCGTGCGGGGCATCGCCGGCGCCGTCTCCGTTCCCGTCTCGGCCGACGTGGAGGCCGGGTACGGGCCCGCGCCCGACGACGTGGCCGCGACCGTGGCCGCGGTCGTGCGGGCCGGGGCGGTGGGCGTGAACCTGGAGGACCGCTCCGGCCGTGCGGACACGCCCCTGTACGAGCCGGAGGAGCAGGCCGGGCGGCTGGCCGCGGCCCGCGCCGCCGCCGACCGCCTGGGCGTACCCGTGTGGATCAACGCCCGCACCGACGTCTTCCTGACCGGCGCGCCGGTCCGCGAGGGGGTACGGGAGTCCCTGCGACGCGCGGCCGTCTACGCCGAGGCGGGCGCGGACAGCGTGTTCGTGCCGGGGCTGACGAACCCGGAGGCGATCGCCGAGCTGGCCGCCGGGCCGCTGCCGGTGGCGGTCATGGTGTGGGCCGGAGCTCCGCCGGTGGCCGAGCTGGCCGCGGCCGGAGCCGTGCGGGTCAGCCTGGGCGCCGCCATCGCCCAGGCCGCCTACGCGCTGGCCGCCCGCGCCGCCGGGGAGCTGCTGACGGCCGGCACGTACGACGGCACCGCCTCGGGCGGCGAGGCCGACGGCCTGAACGAGCTGCTGGCCCGCCCCTGACCGGAGCCCGCTGGGCGGGGCGTCAGGCGTGCATGCGGCCCGCCAGGAAGTCCAGCACGACCGGTGTGGCGTAGTCCTGGAACTCCTCGAAGTAGGCGTGCCGGGCGCCGGCCATGAGGATCATCCGCGCGCCCGGGATGCGCCCGGCCAGCAGCGGCGCGTTGTCGGCCGGGGTGAGCAGGTCGTCGGTGCCGTGCAGCACCAGCGTGGGAGCGGTGATGCCGGGCAGGACGTCCCACGCGTCGTGGCCGTTGCTGGCGGCCAGGTGCCGCCGGCGGGCATGCGGGGGCATGCCGGGGTCGCCGGTGGTGTGGTACGGGCCGGGATGGGTCTCCAGCCAGCGTGGCGTGTACATGAGCTCGGCCAGGGCCCGGCCGGCCGCTGCCCGGTCCGGCTGGGCGAGCGCCCGGCGTACCGTGTTGTCGCGTTCGACTCCGTGCTCGCCGCCCGGCGAGGTGCAGCCGAGCACGAGCGAGGCGACCCGCCCGGGGTGGTCGGCGGCCAGCCACTGGGCGACCCGCCCGCCCATGGACGTCCCGTAGACGTGGGCCCGCTCGACGCCGAGGTCGTCGAGCACGGCGACCACGTCGGCGGCGAGCGCGCGGGTGCTGTAGGGCTCGTCGGGCTTGCCGCTGGCGCCGGTCCCCCGGTAGTCGAGCGTGATCGTGCGATGGGACTGCTCGAAGCCGGCGCGGACGCCGTCCCACCAGTGGTGGCTGTTGGCCTGACCGGACAGCAGGACCAGGGGCTCGCCCCGGCCGCCGACCTGGTAGGCCAGGCCGACGCCGTCGGGACCGGTGGCGATGCCGGTGGTGCGGGCGAGTGGGGACGTCGTGCTCATGAGCGGGGACCTCACGGGGTGTCGAAGCGGCGGGCCAGGACGACGAGCAGCCCGGCCGCGGCGGTCAGGACGATGGCGCCGGTGATCACGCTGGACCAGCCGGCGGTCTGCCACTGGTAGGCGGCCAGCGCGCCGAACACCGAGCTGCCGGCGTAGTAGGCGAGCAGGTACAGCCCGGCGGCCTGCCCGACGCCGACGCCGACCCGCTGGGCCCGGTCGGAGACCCAGCCGCTGACCAGCGAGTGCGTGCCCAGGAAGGCGAACGTCAGGACGCCCAGCCCGGCGACGATGGCAGGCAGCGCGCTCATGCGGGTCAGCAGCACACCGGCCCCCAGCAGGGCGACGCCGTGCAGGGCGGCCGGGCCGCGTCCGCGCCGCAACGCGAACCGGCCGGCCGCCAGCGGAGCCGGTATCCCCACAGGGTAGGCGAGGAAGGCCAGCGCGGCGGCGCCTCCCAGCAGGTACGGCGCCGCCTCCAGGCGGAAGGCCAGCGCGTTGCACAGGCCGACGAACGCGCCCATGGTCGCCGCGCCCACCAGGCACAGCACGACCAGGGTCGGGTCCTTGAGGGTGCGGCCGGTGTTGGCCAGCAGGCCGCTCAGCCGGGGGCTGGAGCGGTGGAAGTGGCGCGAGGGCGGCACCAGCGCCCACAGGCCGGCCCCGCACACGAGCGTGATGACGCCGACGGCGGCGCCGGCTCCCCGCCAGCCTCCCAGCTCGAACAGCGGCCCGGGCAGCAGGCGGCCGGCCGCCCCGCCGAGGGCGGTGCCCATGATGTAGGTGGCGTTGGCACGCACGTGGGAGCCTGACGGCGTCTCCTCGCGCAGGTAGGCCAGCGCCACGGCGGGCAGCCCGGCCAGGGCGACGCCCTGCAGGCCGCGCAGCACGAGCAGGCTGTGCCAGGTGGGCGCGAACGTCGTGGCCACACCCAGCACGCCGGAGCCCGCCAGCGACAGCCGCATGATCCCCACCCGGCCGACCATGTCGGAGATCGGGCCGACGAACAGCAGCGCGACCGCCATCGTGATCGTGGCCAGGGACAGCACCGCCGTGGACTGGGAGGCGCTCACGCCGAAGTGGCGCGCGACGCCGGGCAGCAACGGCTGGACGTAGTACAGGGCCAGGAAGTTCGCCAGACCGCCGCACATCAGCCCGTACCTGATCCGCCGGTGGACGCGCTCCTCCGCCCCGAGTGAGGAGGACACGACTTCGAGCGTGCCTCGGGAGGCGTGATGCGCAAAATGCAGCGTTTGACGTAGCTGATGCTGAACGCGCATCATCGCAGGATGGACGTGCAGACGCTGCGCTGGTTCCTGTCGTTGTGTGACACAGAGAACATGCGCGACACCGCGGCCCTGGAGGGCGTCAACCAGTCGACGCTGTCGCGGGCCCTGGCCCGGCTGGAGGCGGACCTGGGGGTGGAGCTGTTCCACCGGCGCGGGCGGCGGCTGGCCGTCAACCGCTTCGGCGCGCTGCTGCGCGAGCACGCCGCCCGCGCGGTGGCCGAGCTGGACGACGCCCGCCGCCGGGTGGACGCCCTGGCCCACCCCGACACGGGGCTGATCCGCCTGGGGTTCCTGCACTCGGTGGGGCGATGGCTGGTGCCGGAGGTGCTGCGCGACTACCGCGCCGTCACGCCGGACATCCGCTTCGAGTTGCGCCAGGGCTTCGCCCGCGAGCTGCTGGCCTGGCTGCACGCCGGCGACATCGACGCCGCGCTGGTCACCCCGCCGCCGCCCGGGAGCGGGGCGCGCTGGCACCGGCTGCGCGAGCAGCGCCTGTGCATCGCGCTGCCCGCCGACCACCCGTCGGCCGCCGTCCCGGCCATCACCCTGGGCGACGTACGGGCCGAGCCGTTCATCGCCTTCGCCCCGACCACGGACCTACGCCGGGTCATCGACGGGCTGTGCCGGGAGGCGGGGTTCGAGCCGGTCATCGCGTTCGAGAGCGAGGAGATCGCCACGGTACGCGGCCTGATCGCCGCCGGGCTGGGGGTGGGCATCCTGCCGCTGCCGGCCACGCCCGAGGTGGACGACCCGGTCTACCGGCCACTGGTGCCGGCGCAGCACCGCCCCATCGGCCTGGTGTGGAACCCGCCGCCACACCCGACGGCCGCCGTCGCCCGCTTCGTGGAGCACCTGACGCGGGCGACGTGATGGCGGCTCGGCAAGGGTGGGGAGGCGGTGTCAGATCCGGGTCATGGTGGAGGGGTATCCGCCGCCGCCGGGGTAGACCCATGCGCCGTCGACCGTGGCGCCGTCGGCGCTGAAGACGCCCTCGTAGTAGGCCGGGCTGCCCTTCGCGCCACCCCAGATGGTCAGTTTGTCGCCGCTCAGCTCGTAGACGTAGTCGAGGGTGTTGCCGGTGGAGTCATAGAAGCGCGACACCACGTCGGCGCCCACCGGCTCGCCGAACGGGCGCAGGTTCCCGATCACCTCCAGGCCGGTGACCGGCTGGGCCGAACTGGGTGAGCTCGACGTGCTGGAGCAGGAAGAACCGGCCGAACATCCGCGCTCTCCCAGCAGCAACCGAGGGTCGATCAAGGACCACTCCTCGTCGGGGAGCAGGATTCCCGACCACATCGCAGGCGATCCCTTTGATCACAACTTCGTACAGGCTCTGATGAGAGGTGGTGCTAGCCCGTTATCAGGGTTCTGGCCTTCCTGAGTGGCTCGAAGAGGGCGAGGTCCTGGTTGGTGAGGATGACGATGGTGTAGTCCTGGGCGGGAAACATGTCCAGCTCGCTCCAGTAGCCGGGGATGCCGCCGTTGTGGCCGACCACGCGCACGCCGTTGCGCAGCTCGTCGCTGAAGCCGTAGGCGTACTTGCTGTCCTTGTTCAGGCCTTGCACCTTGCCCTCCATGACGGTCCGGGTGAGCTTGGCGTTGAGCAGCCGGTGTCCCTGCAGGGCCTGGGCGAAGTTGAGCATGTCGCCCGTGGTGGAGATGGCGCCACCGGCGGGCGACGCCCCGTCGGGCTGGTCGCCGAGGTCACGTAGCTCGCCCTGCGGTGTGGTGCCGTCCATCGTCGGCATGCCGACCCACCGGCCGCTCGCGTCGAACAGTGCGTAGGGATGAGCCATGCGCCTGACCTTGGCGGGCGTCCAGGGGCCGAGGAAGGTGTCGTGCATCCGCGCGGGCGTCAGGATGTGCTTGCGGACGTGGTCGGCGTAGTCCTTCTTGCTCACCTGCTCGATGATCGCGCCCAGGACGATGTAGCCGGCGTTGCTGTACTGCATCTTCGTGCCGGGCTCGGACGTCAGCGGCTGTTTGACGATCTCTTTCATCAGGACATCGACATCGGTCTGCGCATGGTCGTTTCCCGGAATCTCGCCCAGGCCCGAGGTGTGGGTGAGGAGGTGATGAACGGTCACCGAGTCGGCGATCTCGTCCGGGAACCCCTTGACGTACGTGCCGATCGTGTCCTGGAAGGAGACCTTGCCTCTCTGGACGAGCTGGGCGACGGCGACGCCGGTGATCATTTTTCCCATGGAGCCGATGCAGAACCGCGTCTGCGGCGTGTTGACCTCGTTTCCGGTCTTGTCGGCCATGCCGTAGGCGTTGTTCAGTACCGGCCGGCCGTTCTTGGCGATCAGGACCGCTCCTGAGAACTTCCCGGCAGCGGCCAGGTCCTTCAGATAGGCATGGAAGGCACGCCAATCCTCTCGTGAGGGAGCGGCGGCCGCGGCCGCCGCCTGCGCGACCGGCCCTCCGGTGGCGGCAAGCGCCATCAGCAGCGCGCCGCTGGCAAAGGTCCTACGGCTGACATCCATGGAGATGTTCCTTTCAGAGTGGATGGACAGGGGGAGTGCATTGCGCTGTTGCCACCGCGGCCCCGGCTACCGGGCGGCCGCAAGCAGGGACAGCGCTTCGGCCATCATCGGGTCCCGGCGATGGCGCAGGTCCTCGAGGGTCAGTGGCAGGTAGTGGTCGGGGCCACGACGATGCCGTTGATCAGTTAGGGAGGTCCGAAGGCTCGTGGACGCAGCTCGCGATGGATGGGTGCCTTCGGTCACCGGCTGGGGCAGAGCACTCTTTCGGCGGCCTTGTTCATGGCATCGCTGACGGGCATGGCCTGCTGGTTGTCGACCTTCAGCGTGGTGGATACCGCGAGCTGGGTCCGGCCGTCGGCGGAGGTGTAGGTCACGGCCAGGAAACCGGGGCCGATGCCCGCGGCCGCTGCGACCGTTCCGCCGCACAGATCGGGCCGCGGCTGTCCCGCCGCTCTTTGCAGGTCCGCCGGCAGCAGCCGACCCTGGTTGAGCGCGCGGTAGAAGGCGCTGAGATCGCCGGAGGTGGAGACCACTCCTCCGGCCGCGCCGCCGAGGCTCGCGTTCTGCCGGTCGACGTCGCGCGGCCTGCCCTTGGCGTCGGGGTAGTAGCCGTGCCCGTGCGGGCCCTTGATCCCCTGAGGAGGCCTGGTGGTCACATAGGTGTGCTTCATCCCCAGAGGTACGAAGAGACGCCGCTCCAGCTCGGCGGACAGGCTGCGGCCGGTTACCTTCTCGACGATCAGGCCGAGGAGAACGTAGTTGGTGTTGGAGTAGGCGAACCCCGCGCCCGGCTCCCCGGTGCGGGGGACCTCGCGGGATGCCTTCACCAGGTCGATCGGGGAGTAGTAGGTCGTGAAGTCGAAGGCGTCGTCGAACTTCCCCGAAGTGAAGAAGTCAGGGATGCCGGAGCTGTGGCGGAGCAACTGCTGGACGGTGATCTCGCCGGCCCGCTCGACCAGATCCTGCGGCGCCACCTGCGGCAGAACGGCGGCCAGCGTGTCCCCCAGGCCAAGCTTGCCCTCCTTGACCAGTTGCAGGACCACCGTGGCCGTCATCAGCTTGGTCTGGGACCCCACCCGGTAACGGGAAGCCGCAGGAATGTGCCCACCCTTGCCGCCGAGCAGGCGCGTCCCCGCGCTCCCCTGCCCCTTGCGCCGACCGTCGACGTACAGCTCGCCGATGGCCCCCACCACGCCGTCCGTCTTCGCCAGGTCCTTCATCGCCTGCTGGACGTCTCCCGGCTTGACCTCGACGGCGGCGGTGGCGGATGTGTGGAGACTCAACGCCAGCATGGCCGATGCCAATCCGGTCATGCCGGCCGCTCGTGCACGGCTCATCTCGTCATGATCCTTTCGATGGGGATTTCGAGGTGATCACATCTACCGGCCGGCGCCTATCGGCGGGCGATCGGCGAGCCATATGTGGTCCATATGTGGACGTTGCGATACTGCCCGGATGCGTGTGCTCCTGGTCGAAGACGAGCAGCCCCTGGCCGGCTACATCGAGGCCGGGCTGCGCAAGCACGGCTTCACCGTCGACGTCGCCCTGGATGGCCGTAGCGCGCTGGACAAGTGCGAGCTCACCCCGTACGAGGTGGTCGTGCTGGACCGGGACCTGCCGGAGGTGCACGGCGACCAGGTCTGCCGCCGGCTCGTCCAGCGGGGCGAGTCCCGGGTGCTGATGCTGACCGCGTCCGACGCGGTGGAGGACCGGGTCGGTGGACTCATGCTGGGCGCCGACGACTACCTGGGCAAGCCGTTCGCGTTCTCCGAACTGGTCGCCCGCGTGCACGCCCTGGTACGGCGCAGCGCGCCGGCCCGACCGCCGGTGCTGCGCGTAAGCGGCGTGGTGCTGGACCCGGCCCGGCGCAGCGCCGAGCGGGACGGGCGACTGCTGCGGCTGACGCCCAAGGAGTTCGGCGTGCTGCAGCAACTCCTGGCCGCCGGCGGCGACGTCGTCAGCGCGGAGACGCTGCTGGAACGGGTGTGGGACGAGCACGCCGACCCGTTCACCAACGCGGTCCGTATCACCGTCGGCACACTGCGCCGCAAACTCGGCGACCCGCCACTGATCGAGACCGTCATCGGCGCCGGCTACCGGATCAGCCCATGAGACTGACCGCCCGCGCCCGGCTCGCCGTCCTGCAGACCGCCCTCGTCCTAGCCGCCGGCGCCGCGCTGACCGGCCTGACCTACCTGCTGATGAAACGGCGCCCGGCGCTCGTCACCCACCTGGACCCAGCCGGCCCCGACGCGCAGGGCACCCTGCAGCTGGTGCCGCAGCCGCAGGACCTGCGCGAGCTGGCCGACCGGGTACAGGCCGATACCCTGTCCGCGCTGCTGCCCCAGGCCGGTCTGGCGCTCGTCCTGGTGACCGCCCTGGCCGCCGTGCTGGCCTGGCTGGTGGCCGGCCGGGTGCTGCGGCCGATCCGCGTGATCTCCTCGGCCGCCCGGCGGCTGTCGGCCGAGAACCTCACCGAGCGGGTCCCGGTCACCACCCCCGCCGACGAGCTGTCGGCGCTGGCCGGCACGGTCAACGACATGCTGGACCGCATCCAACGCGGCGTCGCCGAGCGCGACCGCATCCTGGACAGCCAGCGGCTGTTCACCGCCAACGCCGCCCACGAGCTGCGCACCCCGCTGACCACCGCCCGCACAGCGATCGACGTCACCCTGGACGGGCCGCCCAGCCGGGAGGAGCTGCTCGCGATGGCCGGCGACGTCCGCGACGCCGTCACCCACATGCAACGCGTCCTGGACGGGCTGCTGCTGCTGGCACGCAGCCAGGCCGGAGCCGGCCCGCTGGAGGCAGCCGACCTGGCTGCCATCGCGGCCGCCACCCTGGCCACGGCCGAGGAGCGAGCAGCGGCCGCCGGCATAGCCGTACGTGCGAGGCTGCGGCCCGCACCGGTCATCGGCGAGCCCGTCCTGCTGGAACGCATGATCGGCAACCTGGTCGACAACGCGCTCCGCTACAACCACGCCGACGGGCACCTCGTCGTCGAGACGCACACAGCGGGCCGACGCGCCGTGCTGCGGATCCGCAACACCGGCCGCGAGATCGCGCCCGAGGAAACGCGGACGCTGCTGGAACCGTTCGTGCACGGGCACGGCACCCGCGTCCGCACC
Organism: Nonomuraea sp. NPDC005501; assembly: GCF_040605905.1. Lineage (NCBI taxonomy): Bacteria > Bacillati > Actinomycetota > Actinomycetes > Streptosporangiales > Streptosporangiaceae > Nonomuraea > Nonomuraea sp. NPDC005501. The sequence continues at coordinate 34,250 of NZ_JBEXDT010000025.1, forward strand.
GACAGCCCGGGCCTGGGCCTGGGACTGTCCATCGTGCGCGCGATCACCGACGCCCACCATGGAAACCTCGCGATCACCGCCCGCCCAGGCGGCGGCCTCGACATCACCATCGACCTGGCCGCACGTGAACGCTGAGCCACGACCGGACACATCCCGCTCGTAGCTCACTCGAATGACCCGCTAAGGGCCTGTACAGGTCTTCCCGGCTTGCTGGGTGCACCCTTCGGGTAGCCGGGGTCCGTCTCCGGTCCAGCCGAGCGCCTTGACCACCTGTGCAGAGGCCATGCCGCCGATCTCCAGACCGGCGGTTTCGGGCAGTGGCCTGGCCGCCAGAGTCGTTGCGCCGAGCACGTCGCCGCTGGAGCGATCGATTACCAGCCGCCGTTCCAGCGGGTCTCGATCGACTTTGCGGACGATGGCCATGCCGGTGCGCCCGTCGGCGTCCCTGGCCTCGTCCACGGTTCGCGCGCCCGACAACGCGGCCATCATGCGCAAGACAGCACCGGTGGGCGACGCGCATGCCTGTTCCCGGGATCGACCAATCGAGATACTGCCAACGATGCGCTCTCCCGGCTGCCGAGGAAGTCGTGTTCGCGTGCCGCCCGCCACTGAGGGCACGTCACCATCCGCCCGGCCCGCGTCCGGAACCGCTCGCCGGCGGCCTCCTAGCGGTCCCGGAGGCCCCTTCATCGGCCCAGCATGATTCAGACCCCGCAGGACCAACTGTGCCCCCTGAGAACCCCTCCAGGACCGATAGATCCTAAAAAGATTATCCATAACTGTATCATCTGCTATTGTCCCTTTTGTTGATCGCACAGGAAGGGCTTGATCCAACATGACCGACAACACGACCGAGTTCCGTCCCGGCCAGGGCCCCAGCCCCCGCGCCCTCACCGAGGAGGAGGCGACTCGGCTGCTCGGTGGGCAGCAATTCGGCGTGCTGGCCACTCTGAAGCGCAGCGGTCAGCCACACCTGGCCTCGATGGTCTACGCGTGGGACCCGCAAGAGCGGATCATCCGGATCCCGTCGGTCGCCGGCCGGATCAAGGTACGCCACCTCCTCAACGACCCGCGTGCGACGTTCCAGGTACAGGGTGAGACCGTTCTCTCCTACGCCGTAGCCGAGGGCGAGGCCGAGGTCTCCGAAGTCACCACGCAGCCTGGCGACGCCATCGGCCAGGAGTTGCTGCCACTGTTCGGGGCCATCGACTCGACGGACGAAACGGAGTTCTTCGAGCGGATGGTGCGAGACCGACGCTTGATCATCAGACTCCGAGTGGCACACCTCTACGGAACAGCCTTGGACGGCCCCCTGATCAGCTGACCTCCAGACACCTCACCATAGCGGCGGGCCGTCAGGAACGGCTTGAGGGCCGCCGGCGCGCGGTGGGCGGTCTGACGACCGCCGAGATCGCGCGCGCCTACGGGACGACGGAAAGCACCATGGGCACGCGCATCAGCCGCGCCAAACAGCAGCTCGCCCGCGCCGGCGCCCGCTTCAGCCCACCGGCCGACGCCGACCGGGAGAGCTGGATGACCGCCGTGACGCAGGTGCTCTCCCTGATCGTCAACGAGGGCTACACGGCTTCCTCCGGCGACGAGCTCGCCCGCGTCGACCTGACCCGCGAGGCGATCCGGCTGGCCCACATGCTCCGCGGCTCCCTTCCCGGCGACGCCGAGGTGACCGGTCTGCTCGCGCTGATGCTGCTCACCGAGTCCCGGCGCGCCGCCCGTACCCGCGGTGACAAGGAGCTGGTGCCGCTGGACGAGCAGGACCGGACCCGCTGGGATCCCGCCCTGATCCGCGAGGGCACCACGCTGATCGACAGTGTCTGGAGCCGGCGCGAGGTGGGCCCGTACTAGACCGGCGACACGGCCGGCGCGGCGGCGCTGTACCGCGAGGCGGCCGCCATGACCGGCAACCAGGTCGAGCGCCGGTACCTGCTGGCCCGAGCCGACCACCTGACCTGAACCGACCGCCTGACCTGGACCGACCGCCTGACCTGGACCGACCGCCTGGCCCGAGCCGCCGACCGCCTCGCCTGACGGATCAGCCGGTCACGCCGCGCCCTGTCCGGTCGCCTCGCGGCGGACCGGCCGGCGGTTCAAGGCCGCCCGGGGAACATCCGGCGGACGGTTGTGGTTGCATGAGTCGTGACCGGTGTGCCCAGTGTCCCCGGGCCTCACCTATTGCCTTCGCGGACTACCGTTCGGCTGGAGCCGCGTTGTGCCTTTCGCCGAGAGGCGACACGCACACCGGTTCGCACACGTCACGACAGGGGCCCCGGCCGGCATTCGCCGCCGGGGCCTTTGCCGTGGACCTGTCGACGTCCCCTTCTGGTCCCGCTCCGGACGGAGGCCGACGCACCAGCACCCGCCGAACAGCCCGTTGTCGCACTCCTCGCGCGTCCTTTCCCGGCGACGGAATCGTAGATCTCGGACCGGCCGCCCCGGTCCGCCGTGCGCATACGTGGGAGCGGTGGCCCGCGGCTGGGCACTCCCTACCGCAGGGGACGGCGAGCGAGGGGGAGCGATGGCCGGGGTGCGGGTGCGGCGGGTGTACGAGGAGGCGTCGGGCGACGACGGGGCGAGGGTGCTGGTGGACCGCGTCTGGCCGCGAGGGCTGTCCAAGGCGTCGGCGGGGCTGGACGCATGGTGCAAGGAGGTCGCGCCGTCCACGGAGCTGCGCCGATGGTACGGCCACGACGCCGAGCGGTACACCGAGTTCGTCCAGCGCTACCACGCCGAGTTGGAGGAGCCGGGGCGGGCGGAGGCGCTGGAGCACCTGCGCCGGCTCGCGCGGAGCGGCCCGCTGACGCTGCTCACCGCGACCGTGCGCGCCGACATCAGCCACGCGGCGGTGCTGGCCGAGCTCCTGCGGTGAACGCCCGCCCGGCGTCCACCGCCTTGGCCGCCTTGGCCGCCGAGCTTACGGCCTTGGCCACCTTGGCCTCCGGGCCGGCGCCGCGGCCGCTCGGCCGCGCCTGTCCCGGCCCGGCTCCGACAGCGGATCAGCGGCCCGGGCTGGGCCCCGGTGCTGGCCTGGTGCCGATGACGGCCGTCGCGTACAGCTCGTCGGAGCCCGTGACGCGGGCGGCCAGGCCGGCGCGGGCCATGGCCTTGGCGGTGTCGGCGGCCTGCCGCGCGCTCGTCTCCACCAGCAGGTGGCCGCCGGGCGCCAGCCAGCCGGGCGCCGCAGCGATGACGCGGCGGACGATGTCGAGGCCGTCCGCGCCGCCGTCCAACGCCACCGGCGGCTCGTGGTCGCGCGCCTCGCTGGGCAGCAGCCCGATCTCGCCCGTGGGCACGTACGGCGGGCTGGCCACCAGCACGTCGATCCGGCCACGCAGCCGGTCGGGCAGCGGCTCGTACAGGTCTCCCTGGTGGACGTGACCGCCGGAGGGGGCGAGGTTGCGCCGCGCGCAGCGGACCGCGGCCGGGTCGATGTCGACGGCATGCACCTCGATGGCCTGCACCTCGACGGGCCGTGTCGTGGCGGATCCTGTCGGCCGGACCGAGCCTGTCTGCTCGGTCTGCTCTGTCTGCTGTGTCGCGGAGAGGGTGGAGGACAGGGCGGCGGCGAGCGCGCCCGAGCCGCAGCACAGGTCCACGACCACCGGCCGCCTGGTGCGGGCGAGCGCCCGGCGGGTCAGGGTGATCGCCTGGGCCGCCAGAAACTCGCTGCGGCGGCGTGGCACGAAGACCCCGGGGTCCACGGCCACGCGCAGCCCGCAGAACTCCGCCCAGCCCAGCACGTGCTCGAGCGGCAGGCCCGCCACCCGGCGGTCCACCATGGCGGCGAGGGCGGCCGAGGTGCGGGCGGTGGAGATGAGCAGGTCCGCCTCGTCCTCGGCGAAGACGCAGCCGGCGGCTCTGAGCCGGGCCGTGATGGCGGAGTGGGTGAGAAGTGAGGGTGAAACCGACATGAAGCGCCTTCCGGAATGCCGTGGGCGCTCTCCGGTCAGCCGTGCCGGGCCACCGGCACGACCGTGAGGCGAGAGCACCCGGCCTGATATGGCGAAATGGGTCTCACCTCCTCGGTCGTCAGCTGCTGCGGTCCGCAGCTGGAGACGGCAACCCTACAGGAGTCCGTCACAGGCCCGCAAAGAACCGGGCATCCGCGCCGTGATCGGCGACGGGCGCGCGACGCCGCCGGCCCGTGGTCCGTCGGCGTCTTGCGTCGGTGACGGGTCAGGTCAGCAGGGCCGCGGGGTCGCGCTCGGGCGGGCCTGACGGCCACCACTGTCCGTCCCGGCGGGTGAACGGGTACCAGCGGCCGTCGCGGCCGTAGCGGAGCTGCCGGTCGCCGCCGATGGTCCACCGGTTGCGGGACAGCTCCGCGCGGGGCGGCTCCTCGCCCTCCCAGGCGGCCTCCAGGAGGGCCCACGCTCTGGCCAGCTCGTGGCGGGGCGGCGTCCAGGCCGACTCCAGCGCGTCGAGCCCGTCGGCCCCGGCGTGCCGCCAGGCCGCCACCGGGGCGTCCAGCCCGAGGTCGAGGTGGTGCTCGGCGGCGAGCCGTACCCGGTCCTGGTACTCGCTCAGCACGGGCGGCTCCGCGCCGAGCGCCGCGGCGGTGAGCACGTCCCGCGCCCGGGAGGCGGCCGAGGCGGCCAGCACCTCCAGCGCGGCCACGTCCACGCCCGGGGCTGGCTCCAGCCCGAGCGGCGTGAAGGTCACGTCGAGGGACGGCGGCTCGGGCAGCGGCGCCACTCCGGCCGCGAACCCCTCCGCGAACCCCTGCGCCGTGGACACACCGCCCTCCGGCCCATGTCCGACCGCCCCGTCACCGTGCACGTCTCCCCACCCCCGGCCGTCCCTGCCGGCGACCTCGGAAGGCTCGGCGGTCTCGGCTGTCTCGGGGGTCTGGGGGGCGTGGAGGGTGTGGCCGTCGTCCGGCGGGGTGGCCGGCGGCCTTCCCGCCGGCCGGGTGTGGTGCTGGAGCGCACGCATCAGGTCCTCCCGGCCGCGTCCCCGCAGGAGCAGCAGCACGAACGGGTCGCCGTCCAGCAGCCAGGACGCCTGGTAGCACAGCGCCGCCGCGTGCGGGCACGGGTGTCCCCAGTCGGGGCACGAGCACTCGGGTTCGAGGTCGCCCACGGCCGGCAGCAGCGGCACGGCCGCGTCCTCGGCCGCCTCCACCAGCTCGTGCGGCATGTCGCCGTCGAGCAGGGCGGCGATGTGGCCGGCCTTGGCGGTGACCTGGTCGAGGAAGCGGTCCCACTGCGCGGCGGTGAGCCGTTCGACGCGCACGACGGTGTCGTACTCGCCCTCGGTGAGCGCCGCCAGCCGGCCTGGGCTGACCGTGATGGGCCCGACCTGGCCGGTCTTGGCGTAGGCGCGGCCCTTGCGCAGCAGCGTCTGGTCCAGGGAGGTGTCCTCCAGGGCCTTGATCCAGGAGCGGCCCCACCAGGTGGTGGCGAAGCGGGCGCCGGCCCGCTGGAGGGGGAAGGCGGGAAATCCTCTGACGGCGTTCATCTCAGCTCCACCAGCGCGGCGAGTTCGGCGTCGGTCAGTTCGGTGAAGGCGGCCTCGCCGGAGGCCAGCACGGCCTCGGCCAGGGATCGTTTGGCGGCGAGCATCTGGGCGATGCGGTCCTCGATGGTGCCCTCGGCGATGAGCCGGTGGACCTGGACGGGCCGGGTCTGGCCGATGCGGTGCGCGCGGTCGGTGGCCTGGTCCTCCACGGCCGGGTTCCACCAGCGGTCGTAGTGGATGACGTGGTCGGCACGGGTGAGGTTCAGGCCGGTGCCGGCGGCCTTGAGCGACAGCAGGAAGACGGGTACGTGGCCGTCCTGGAAGCGCTGGACCATCTCCTCGCGCCGGGCGACGGGGGTGCCGCCGTGCAGGAGCTGGGTGGTGACGCCCCGGCCGGTCAGATGCCGCTCCAGCAGCCGGGCCATGGCGACGTACTGGGTGAACACGAGGACGGCGCCGTCCTCGGCGAGGATGGTGTCGACCAGCTCGTCCAGCAGCTCCAGCTTGCCGGAGCGGCCGGGCAGGCGGGGCGCGGCCTCGTGGAGGTACTGGGCGGGGTGGTTGCAGATCTGCTTGAGCCCGGTGAGCAGCTTGACGATGAGGCCGCGCCGGGCCATGCCGTGGGCCTGGCCGATCTGGGCCATGATCTCGCGCACGGCCGCCTCGTACAGGGCGGCCTGCTCGGTGGTCAGCGCGACCGGGCGGTCGGTCTCGGTCTTGGCCGGCAGCTCGGGCGCGATGCCGGGGTCGCTCTTGCGGCGGCGCAGCAGGAACGGGCCGACCAGCCGCGACAGCCGGCCGGCGGCCTCGGCGTCGCCGGACTCGGCGGGCCTGGCCCAGCGCGCCCGGAACCGGGCCAGCGGGCCCAGCAGGCCCGGCGTGGTCCAGTCGAGGATGGCCCACAGCTCCGACAGGTTGTTCTCGACGGGGGTGCCGGTGAGCGCGACGCGGGCGGCGGCGGGGATCTCGCGCAGGGCCTTGGCGGTGCCGGAGGCCGGGTTCTTGACGTGCTGGGCTTCGTCGGCCACCAGCAGTCCCCACGGGTGGGTGGCCAGGCGGTCGGCGTCCAGGCGCATGGTGCCGTACGTGGTGAGAGCGAAGCCCTTCTCGGGCAGGTCGCGAGCGGCGCCGTGGTAGCGGCGCACGGGGACGCCGGGGGCGAAGCGGGTGATCTCGCGCTCCCAGTTGCCGAGCAGCGAGGCGGGGCAGACCACCAGGGTGGGGCCGTCGCCCTGGGCCGCGCGGTGCAGGTGCAGGGCGATGAGGGTGATGGTCTTGCCGAGGCCCATGTCGTCGGCCAGGCAGCCACCGAGCCCGAGGGAGGTCATGCGGGCCAGCCAGCGAAACCCGTGGAGCTGGTAGTCGCGCAGCGTGGCGGCCAGCCCGTCGGGGGCGGCGACGTCGAGCGGCTCGGCCAGCCGGGCGCGCAGCTCGGCGAGCCACGCGCTCGCCTCGATCTCCACCTGCTCGCCGTCGATCTCGACGGCGCCGGTCAGCGCGGCGCCGAGCGCCTCCAGCCCGGTCAGGGGCTTGAGGTCGCGCTGGCGTGCCTTGCGCGCCACGTCGGGGTCGACGAGCACCCACTGGTCGCGCAGCCGTACGACAGGGCGGTGGGCCTCGGCGAGGGTGTCCATCTCGGCGGCGCTCAGCCGCTCGCCGCCCAGGGCGAGCCGCCAGTCGAACCCGGTCAGGTGCTGCCCGCTGAAGAAGGAGGGCAGGTCGGAGGGCTTGTCGTGATCGCCGACGACGGCGCGGGCGGTCAGGCCGCGCACCAGATGGCGGGGCCAGTGCACCTCCACGCCCGCGGCGGCCAGCCGCTCGGCGGCGCCGGCCAGCAACTCCTCCACCTCGCCGTCGGACAGGACCAGCTCGTCGGGTACGGCGCTGTCGAGCAGCCGGGCCAGCGCCGGCCAGGCGCGGGAGGCGCGGCGCAGGGCCACGGTGACGTCGATGCGGGCCCGCGCGCCGAGCCCCGGGTCGTGGCCGCGCCACAGGTCGCCGGCGTCGACCACGAGTGACGGGTCGGCCTGCGCGTGGACCTGGACGACGGCGCGGAACTCCTCCACGACCAGATCGCCGGCCTCCAGGCGCAGCGACACGCGTACGCCGGAGTCGAGGGTGGCCGACACCTCACCGGCCCACGCGCGCAGCCGCGGCACCTTGACCGGCTTGACGGCGGCGTACGCGGACGTGCCGGTGGCGCGCACGGCGCCGGGGGAGCGCGGCATCGCGTCGGCGACCGCGTCGAGGAAGGCCCGCACGTGCCGCTCGGCGTCGGGCGGGGATGTCCCTGGAGGCATGGTGGCGGCCAGCTCACGTACCCGGCGCAGGTCGGCGGCGTCGAACGGGCCGGCCCGCCAGGCGTCGTGGTCGCCGTCCGTCACGTCCGGCAGGATGCGGCCGCGGGTGACGAGCTGGAGGGCGACGAGGGCGGCGGCGCCCCAGAAGCGGGCGGCGGGGTGGGCGTCCTCGTCGTGGCGGGCGCGGGCCAGCGTCGCGACGGCCTCGCTCACCGGCAGGCTGGTGGTGTCCCCGCTGTCCGGCGTGCCGGGGTCGAGGAAGACCATCCGGCCGGACCTGGGCGGATCGCCCGGCTCGAAGAGGACCGCCCGCCGTACCAGATCCGTTGATGAGCTCACGGCCGTACAGTGTACGGTACGTTGGGTTGTGGTTTACCACACCCCAGATCGGGCGTTCACCGCATTACCAGCATGTGCGATCACCCCTAGCCTGGAACGCATGACGGACTGGCTGGTTGGACTCATGGAAACCCTCGGCGCTCCCGGGGCGGGCATCGCGATCGCGCTGGAGAACCTGTTCCCGCCGCTGCCGAGCGAGGTGATCCTCCCGCTGGCGGGGTTCACGGCGAGCCGGGGCGAGATGGATCTGCTCGACGCCTTGGTGTGGACGACGCTGGGCTCGGTGGTGGGCGCGCTGGCGCTGTACTGGGTGGGGGCGCTGCTGGGCAGGGAGCGGGTGCTGGCGATCGCGGCCCGGATCCCGCTGGTCAAGCCCGCCGACATCGAGAAGACCGAGGCGTGGTTCCTCAGGCACGGCCGCAAGACGGTGTTCTTCGGCCGGATGGTGCCGCTGTTCCGCAGCCTCATCTCGATCCCGGCGGGCGTCGAGCGGATGCCGGTCATGACCTTCCTGGCCCTGACGACCAGCGGCAGCCTCATCTGGAACACCATCTTCGTGATGGCCGGCTACCTGCTGGGCGAGCAGTGGGAGCTGGTGGAGACCTACGTCGGCATCGGCTCGAACGTGGTGATCGCCCTGGTCGTGCTCGCGGTGCTGGTCTTCGTCGGCGTCCGGCTCGCCGAGCGGCGCAAGGGACGGCATGCGTCCCGTCGCTGAGGGGGCTCGGGTCGTGGGGGCGGTGGTGCTGGGGGCGGTGACCGCGCCGCTGGAGGCGGTGTTCCTGCTGCTGGCGCTGCCGTTCCTCGGCAATCCGAACGTCTCGGGCGCGGCCGTGCGCCTGGCCGCGCTGGAGGTGCGCCGGGCCGGTCTCGACCCGGCCGCGCTCGGCCTGACCACGCCGACGGGCGGAGGATCTGGAAGCGGGCAGGCCGGCGGGCGGGCGCTGCGGTTCCTGACGCTGCGCGTGCCGGTCGGCGTGCTGGGCGGGCTGGTGGTGACGCTGTTCGTGTACGGGGCCCGCACGGGGCTCATGGCGGCGTGGGCGTGGCTGGCCGGTGAGCGCTTCGACGGCATGGAGCCCACGCCGCCGCTCCTGCTCTACGGCGTGCTGGCCGGGATCGTGCTGCTGTTCATCGACGTCTCCGGCCTGATCGGCGTGTACGCGGTGGAGCGGCGGCTGGCCCGTGCGGTGCTGACGCCCGGCCGGACCGAGGCGCTGGAGCGCAGGATCGCCGAGCTGTCGGAGAGCCGGGCCGGGGTCGTGGCGGCGGTCGACTCCGAGCGGCGCCGCATCGAGCGTGACCTGCACGACGGGCTCCAGCAGCGCCTGGTGGCCCTGTCGATGCTGATCGGCCGCTCCCGGCGCAGCCGCCCGGAGCTGCTGGACCAGGCGCACGAGGAGGCGCAGCGGGCCCTGGCCGAGCTGCGGGAGGTGGCCTGGCGGGTGTACCCGAGCGGGCTGGACTCCCTGGGACTGGGCGAGGCGCTGGCCGGGGTGGCCGAGCGCTCGGGCGTGCCCGTCAAGGTGGCCTGCGACCTCGCCGAACGGCCGCCGATGGCGGTCGAGACGGCCGCGTACTTCGTGGTGTGCGAGGCCGTCACCAACGCCGCCAAGCACTCCGGCGCCGCGCTCATCACCGTGCACGTCCACCGGCGCGGCCCAAGTCTCCTCGTGCGGGTGGGGGACGACGGCACGGGCGGCGCGGACCCGGCGGGCAGCGGCCTGTCGGGGCTGGCGCGCCGGGTGGCGGCGCTGGACGGGACCTTCGAGGTGACCAGCCCGCCGGGCGGTCCGACGACGATCGTGGTGGAGCTGCCGTGCGGGTGATCCTGGCCGAGGACTCGACCCTGCTGCGCGAGGGTCTCGTCCGGCTGCTGGTGGAGGAGGGCCACGAGGTTCTGGCCGCCGTGGGCGACGGCGTGGCGCTGGTGGAGGCTGTGGCCGAGCACGACCCGGACGTCGTGGTGGTGGATGTGCGGATGCCGCCCACCCACACCGACGAGGGACTGCGCGCGGCGCTGGAGATCCGGCGGAGCCGGCCGCGCGTGCGGCTGCTGGTGCTGTCGCAGTACGTCGAGAAGAAGTACGCCGCCGAGCTGATGAGCGGCGACGTGGAGGGCGTCGGCTACCTGCTGAAGGACCGGGTGGCGCAGGTGGCCGACTTCCTGGACGCGCTGGAGCGGGTGGCGGCCGGGGGAGCGGCGTTCGACCCCGAGGTGGTGCGCCAGCTCCTGGCCCGCACGTCGCAGGTGGATCCCCTGGCGAGGCTGACCCCGCGCGAGCGCGAGGTGCTGGAGCGCATGGCGCAGGGACTGACCAACGCCTCGATCGCCCAGCAGTTGCACGTCTCGCAGAGCGCGGTGGAGAAGCACGTCAACGCGCTGTTCGACAAGCTGCGGCTGTCGCACGCCGCCGGCTACAGCCGGCGGGTGCTGGCCGTGCTGCGCTTCCTGGAGTCCTGAGGCACGGCCGTCGCGTGCCGGGTCCTCCGACAACCATGATGCTCTTGACAAATTTATTTGTCGGTGAGACGGTTGGGGCACCTCGAAAGAGACCTTCAAGAGCGGAGACGAAGATGCGAAAGATCGTCGCGGGCCTGTTCATCTCGCTGGACGGTGTGGTGGAGTCGCCGGAGAAGTGGCACTTCCCGTACTTCAACGATGAGATGGGGCAGATCGTCGGCGAGCAGATGCAGGCGGCCGACGCCATGCTGCTCGGCCGCCGCACCTACGAGGGGTTCGCCGCCTACTGGCCGAACCCCGAGCCGGAGGCCGCCGACATGGCCGAGCACATGAACGGCACCCCCAAGTACGTGGTCACCTCCACCCTGGAGACGGCCTCCTGGGAGAACTCCACGATCATCAGCGGCGACGTCGCGGCCCAGCTGAAGGAGCTGAAGAACCAGCCGGGCAAGGACATCGGGATCACCGGCAGCGCCACGCTGGTGCGCTCACTGCTGCGCGACGGGCTGCTGGACGAGCTGCGCCTGCTCATCCACCCGATCGTGGTGGGCGGCGGCATCAAGCTGTTCGCCGACGGCGAGCAGGTCCCGCTGCGGCTGCTGGACTCCCGCACGCTGGAGACGGGCGTCATCTACGCCACCTACGGCAGGGCCTGACCATGCCGACGACCACCGCCGTCAAGACCGTCGCCGCCAAGCTCCTGGTCAAGCCGCGGACCTCCGTCTGGGTCTCCGACCCCGCCCACCGAGCCCTGATCGAGCCGCTGCCGGAGGGCGCACGCCACGCCGGGGCGCTCGGCGAGGCGGACGTCGCGGTGGTCTTCGCCGCCGACGCCGCCTCGGCCCGGGGCCTGCTGGATGAGCACCGCGACGCGCTGGCCATACCGTCCGTGCTGTGGGTGGCCTACCCGAAGGGCAACCGCTCCGACGTCAACCGCGACACCCTGTGGCCGATCGTCGGCGAGTACGGGCTGCGCCCCAACGGGCAGGTGGCCGTGGACGAGCGCTGGTCGGCGCTGCGCTTCCGCCCGCTGAAGGAGGGCGAGGCGCCGTTCACGGGTGGCCGCTGACCGCCCCGCCCGCGCGGCGGCGCGGGCCGGGCGGACGGGCCGGGTGTTCAGGGGGTCAGGGAGCGCAGGCGCAGGCGGATGGCCGAGGAGGTGGCCGAGGCGGCCTCCCAGCTGCCGTCCAGCGGGGTGATGGTGACGTTGCCGGCCGCCAGCAGCGTGCGGTCGGCGTCCTGCACCGGGTCGGGCCCGGGGTCGGCGATCGGGACGATGCGGTAGCACAGGGCGCACGCCTCCGGGGCGGGCGTGTAGCCGGCGGAGTACGGCAGGGAGCTGCCCAGGTGGGCGACGCTGACCGTGCCGTTGGGGGTGACGGGGTAGTTGACGTTCAGCGCGGTGCGGGCGGGCAGGACGGGGCCGTTGCCGGCGGTGGCCGCCAGCCGATCGACCAGCCGCACGGTGAACTGGATCGCCTGGGCGGCGCTGGGCACGGCGCTGCCGTCGCGGGCGATGCTGACGGCGACGGCGGGCACGCCGGCGGTGATGGCGGTGATGGCGGCACCGACCGTGCCGGAGTAGGTGGCGGCCGCGGCGACGTTCTCGCCGGGGTTCGGGCCGGAGACGACCAGGTCGGGCGGGTCGCCCGCGAAGGGGACGCGGGTGCCGAAGGAGACCGCGTCGCTGGGGCTGCCGCCGACGGCCCAGCCGTCGTCCTGCTTGGCGGCCTCGATCGTGCTGCCGAACTTGGCGTTGATCTGGGTGCCGGAGGCGCTGGCGTCGGCGGCCGGGGCGACGACGGTGACCTCGTGGCCGGCGGCCACCAGGGCCTGGCGGAGCTGGTGGAGGTAGGTCGAGGAGTAGCCGTCGTCGTTGGTCAACAGGATGCGCAGGGGCTGGCGGTGCAGTGCCTGCGCGGGGGCGGTGCCCATGGCCAGGAGCGCGAGTAAGAGAAGGGGAACGAGGGCCAGACGTTTGAACACGTGGGTCTCCTTGCCGAGCACCATTGCCAACACGTAGAAAGCTCACCTACGTGACGGTCTGGACGGTATGCGGGCGCGGCCTCGCCGGACCACCGGCATGACCCCTAAACGAACCCCAGATGAATGACACGTGAACCAGAAGTGAACGCCTTCCGGAAGGCACGGCTGCGACCGTGTGGCCCTAGGGTGAAGGCCGTGATCACCACGCGCGCGCTCAACCGGGCGACCCTGGCCCGCCAGCTCCTGCTGCGGCGCCATGCCATGCCCGCGCTCCAGGCCGTGGAGCACCTCGTCGGCATGCAGGCCCAGGCCCCGTTCCCGCCGTACTTCGGCCTGTGGTCGCGCCTGGACGGCTTCACGCCCGACGCCCTGGCCCGGCCGCTGGTGGAGCGTGAGGCGGTGCGCATCGTGCTCATGCGCGGCACCGTCCACCTCGTCACCGCCGACGACGCCCTGACCCTGCGCCCGCTCACGCAGCCGCTGCTCGACCGCTACCTGGCCACCGCCTACAGCCGCACCCTGGGGGACGTCGACCGCGACCAGCTCGCCAAGGCCGGGCGCGAGGCCCTGCGGGAACGCGCGCTGACGGCCGCCGAGCTGGGCGCGCACCTGGCCGAGCGCTTCCCCGGGGCCGCACCGGGCGACCTCGCGCTGGCCGCGCGGTGCCTGCTGCCGCTCGTGCAGGTGCCGCCGCGCGCCGTGTGGGGCAAGGCCGGGCGCACCGCGTACGCGCCGATGGAGGAGTGGCTGGGCCGCCCGCCGCATCCCGAGCCGTCATTGGAGCGGCTGGTGCTGCGTTACCTGGCCGCGTTCGGGCCGGCCACGGTCGCCGACGCGCAGGCCTGGTCCGGCCTGACCGGGCTGCGGGAGATCGTCGAAAGGCTGCGTCCCGGGCTGGTCGTCTTCGAGGACGAGCGGGGCCGGGAGCTGTTCGACCTGCCCGACGCGCCGCGCCCCGGACCGGACGTGCCCGCGCCGGTGCGGCTGGTCGCGCCGTTCGACAACCTGCTGCTCAGCCACGCCGACCGCACCCGGATCATCTCCGACGAGCACCGCAAGACGGTCATCACCGTCAACGGGCAGGTGCTGGGAACCGTGCTGGCCGACGGCTTCGTGCGCGGGGTGTGGCGCCGCGAGGGACCCGTGGTCACGATCGAGCCGTTCGCGCCGCTGACGCCGGGGCAGGCGGAGGAGGCCAGGGCCGAGGCACTGGCGTTGCTCGCCTTCGCCGAGCCGGGCAAGGCGGACCGGCACGAGGTCAGGGGGATCTGACGGTGTGGATGCTCCTGGCCTCCGCCCGGCAGAGCGGGCCCGGCCGGGCGCACATGGTGTCATGACCTCGAAAGGGCGTGATGTGGTCGCTTCTCAGGCGACGCGGGCGTCGTAGGTCTCGCGATTGGCGAGCACATCGTCCATGTGCACCTCGGCCCAGGCCTTGAGGCCGCGCATCGTCTCGTGCAGCGACAGGCCGAGATCGGTCAGCTCGTAGGAGACGGTGACGGGCACGGTCGGCACCACGGTGCGGGTCACCAGGCCGTCGCGCTCCAGGGAGCGCAGCGTCTGGGTGAGCATCTTCTGGCTGACGCCGGCCAGCAGGCGGGCCAGCTCCGAGTAGCGCATCGCCCGGGGCCCGCCGGCGCACTCGGTGCCCGGCTGATGCGCGCTGTCGCTGCCGAGCGCGGCGAGGATCAGCGTCACCCATTTGTCGGAGATCCGATCGAGCAGCTTGCGACTGGGGCAGGCCGCCACGAAGGCGTCGTACTCCACTTTGGCCTGTGCCCTCTGCTGGGCCGCCGTCATCGTCGCCATCCGGCGCTCCTCTCACCCATGAGTGCGCTACGCACTCGGAAGTGCCTTCTTCCCATGAGAAAGTTACATGCCCATGGAGGGGCAAGGTGCGGTCAGGCAGAGGGCGCGCAGGTCGTCGAAGGCTTGGACGAGGTGTGCGTCCAGGCTCTGCGAGGAGTCGTCGATCCAGGCTTGGACCGCTTGGTGAAAGGCGGCCCACCCGGTTCGAGCGGCCAGGCCGGCCAGCCGGTCGGCGACACCGCGCCGCCGCAGCGCCTCCGCTACGGCGTCGGTGAGCGACGAGGCCTTGGCCAGGTCCCGTTCGCGGAGCGCCGGTGTCGCCGCGATGACGTGGAGTCGTGGTTCGGCGAAGGGGCGGTTGTCCTCAAGGATGTGTTCGACCTTGCGGAAGGCGCGGAGCAGCAGGTCGAGCGGCTGGAGACCGTCGGGCGCTTCGGCCACCGCCCGCATCAGGGCCGCGCGCAGGTCGGATTCGCCGTCGAAGAGCACCTCGCGCTTGTCCGGGAAATGCCGGAAGAACGTGCGTTCGTTGACGCCGGCCCGAGCAGCGATCTCGGCCGTGGTGGTCTGGTCGAACCCGCGTTCCCGGTACAGCTCCAGGGCCGCCTGCTGAAGACGGCGGCGCGCTTCCGCTCCACTCCGTGGCACGCTCCGAAGATACCGCATGTGTCAGTGGGTGGCGCTACTTGACGCCAGTGACTGGCGCTATCTACAGTCAGCGACTGGCGCTGCGTAGTGCCAGTCACTGGCGTCAAGTGGGAGAGTGTTCCATGCATGTCTTTGTCACTGGTGGTTCCGGCCAGACCGGCCCCGCGGTCGTCGCCGAGCTCGTGGCGACCGGCCACACCGTCACCGGTCTGGCGCGCTCGGATGCCGCCGCCGCCCGGCTGGAGTCACTGGGGGCCACGCCACACCGAGGCTCTCTGGATGATCTTGACAGTCTGCGCAGCGGCGCCGCAGCCGCCGACGGGGTCCTGCACATGGCCTACGGCGGCGATTTCTCTGATCTCGACGACATGATGAGGCGCGACCGGACCGCGATCGAGGCACTCGGCCGACCGCTGGAACACTCGGACAAGCCCCTGGTCGTCACCTCGGGCACCCTGGTCATGCCCGCGGGCCGGGAGACCGCCGAGAAGGACGAGCCCGACGGGACCGGGATCGCCGCCTTCCGCATCGCGGGTGAGCGAGCGTGCCTGGCCTTCGCCGCCCGGGGAGTGCGCGCGAGCGTGGTGCGCCTGGCTCCCACCGTCCACGGCCCCGAGGATCACGGTTTCATCCCCATGCTCATCGCCACCGCGCGAAAGACGGGCGTCTCGGCCTACGTGGGAGACGGCACCAACAGGTGGCCCGCGGTGCACCGGCTCGACGCGGCGGTCCTGTTCCGTCTGGCAGTGGAGAAGGCGCCTGCGGGCGCCGTGCTGCACGGAGCGGCCGAAAGCGGCGTCACCTTGAGAAGCATCGCAGAGGTGATCGCCCGGGGCCTGGATCTGCCCACGGTCTCGCTGACACCCGACGAGGCCGCCACGCACTTCGTCAGCCCGTTCATGGCCATCGCCTACGGCTTCGACGGGCCTGTCTCCAGCTCCTACACCCAGGAGTTGCTCGGCTGGTCGCCCGCACACCCGACACTGCTCGAAGACCTGGAGCACGGCGATTATCTGGCCACACCGGCCAGCTGACCCTTCACACCGAGCGGCCGATCCTGTCCAGTTCGGCGAGATCCTCGCCGGAGAGCTGGAGTCCCGCGCCTGCGACGTTCTCGCGCAGGTGCGCCACCGACGAGGTGCCGGGGATCAGCAGGATGTTCGGCGACCGCTGCAGCAGCCAGGCCAGCGCGACCGACATCGGCGTCGCGTCCAGCCGGGAGGCCACGGCCGTGAGCGCCGAGGACTGCAGCGGGCTGAAGCCGCCGAGCGGGAAGAAGGGCACGTAGGCGATGCCCTGCTCGGCGAGCTCGTCGATCAGCTCGTCGTCCTGGCGGTGGGCGAGGTTGTACATGTTCTGCACGCTCACGATCGGAGCGATCGAGCGTGCCTCGGCGACCTGCTCCGCTGTCGCGTTGCTCACGCCGAGGTGCCGGATCAGGCCCTGCCGCTGGAGTTCGACAAGCGTCTCGAACGGCTCGGCGAGCGAACCCGGCTGGGGGCCCTGGGCGTCGCCGAGCCGGAGGTTGACCACGTCCAGCGTCTCGAGGCCGAGGTTGTCCAGGTTGTGGTGCACGGCCCGGCGCAGGTCTTCGGGCTTGCGGGCCGGGGGCCAGCCTCCCTGCTCGTCCCGTACCGCGCCGACCTTGGTCACGATGTGCAGCGAGTCGGAGTACGGGTGCAGCGCTTCGCGGATCAGCTGGTTGGTGATGTGTGGCCCGTAGGCGTCGGCGGTGTCGATGTGGGTGATGCCGAGGTTGACGGCCTCGCGCAGGACGGCGAGTGCGCCGTCGCGATCGGCGGGTGGGCCCATGACACCGGGGCCGGCGAGCTGCATGGCGCCGTAGCCGAACCGGGTGACGGTCAGGTCGCCCAGGGTCCAGGTGCCGCCGGGAAGTGAGGCGGAGAGCGTGCTCATCATGGTGCCTTTCATGTCGCATCAGGCGGTGGCGCCTGACAGTGCCCAACACCATCATCGGTACGTAGCTCCCCTACAGGAAGCCGGTACCGGGGAGTGGGTAAGGCACCTCGGAGTGCGTAGGGCACTCGTGGGTGAGACGAGCGAGCCCGCATCAGCCGGGCACCGAGTGCGCCGGCCACCCGATCCACCACGCGACACGAACAGCCCCGGTGTCGTGCCGACGGCCACATGATCATGGCGCCGGTCACGGGGGGCGTCAGGCGGACCTCTCCCGCGGCCCCTGGTCGCGGCCGGGCAGCTCGCGGGGCACCAGCGTCGGGTTGACGTTGCCGAGGACGGTGTCGCAGGTGACCACGACCCGGGCCACGTCGTCGCGACCCGGCACCTCGTACATGACGTTGAGCAGCACCTCCTCGACGATCGCGCGCACGCCGCGGGCGCCGGTGCGGCGCAGCAGCGCCTGCTCGGCGATGGCCTCGACCGCGTCGCCGGTGAACTCCAGCTCCACCCCGTCCATCTCCAGCAGCCTGCGGTACTGCTTGAGCAGGGCGTTGCGAGGCTCGGTCAGCACACGGACCAGCGCCTCGCGATCCAGCCGCCCCAGCGTCGCGATCACCGGGAGGCGGCCGACGAGCTCGGGGATGAGCCCGTAGGAGACAAGGTCGGACGGCATGACCCCAGCCAGGGAGTCGCCCTGGAGACCGGCAGGGGAGCCGGGGTCGGCGCGGGGGCGCAGGGTGGCGCCGAAGCCCGAGCCGCCGCGTCCCGAGCGGGCCTCGACGATCCGCTCGAGCCCGTCGAAGGCGCCCCCGCAGATGAACAGCACGCCGGTGGTGTCGATCTGGATGTGGTCCTGCTGGGGGTGCTTGCGGCCGCCCTGGGGCGGGACGCTCACCGTCGTCCCCTCGATGATCTTCAGTAGGGCCTGCTGGACGCCCTCGCCGGACACGTCGCGGCTGATCGACGGGTTGTCACCCTTGCGGGCTATCTTGTCGATCTCGTCGATGTAGACGATGCCGGTCTCGGCCTTGGCGACGTCGTGGCCGGCCGCCGCGATGAGCTTGAGCAGGATGTTCTCGACATCCTCACCGACATAGCCGGCCTCGGTGAGCGTGGTGGCGTCGGCGATGGCGAACGGGACGCCGAGCACCCGCGCGAGGGTCTGGGCCAGGTACGTCTTGCCGGAGCCGGTGGGCCCGACCATGAGGATGTTGGACTTGCCCAGCTCCACCTGCTCGCCCTGGCCGGCGTGCGGGGCGAGCCGGATGCGCTTGTAGTGGTTGTAGACGGCCACCGCCAGGGCCGTCTTGGCGGGTGTCTGGCCGATGACGTACTGGTCGAGGAAGGTGTGGATCTCGCGCGGCGGCGGCAGCGGGATCTCGGGGGCGGCGGTCTCGCCGCCTTCCTCGCGCAGCAGCTCGGTGCACTGGGCGACGCACTCGTCGCAGATGCAGATCTGCGCGGGGCCCGCGATGAGCTTGCGGACCTCCGCCTGGCCCTTGCCGCAGAACCTGCACGTCAGCCCCGGCGCCATGCGCGCCACCCCCTCCACCGAGATCAGATGATGCGGTCATCTGAATGGCGACGGTATCTTGGTTCGATACGGGGCGCAAACAGCGCGGACGGGGAGGACGATGGCCCGGCTCAGCAGGGCGGAGCTGCAACGGCTCAACCGCTCGAAGGTGGTCGAGGCCGCCCGGCGCGAGTTCGCGGAGCGCGGCTTCGCGGGCGCCACGATCGACGGCATCGCCGAGCGGGCCGGGCTCACGCGCGGAGCGGTCTACTCCAACTTCCCCGGCAAGCGGGCCCTGTACTTCACGGTCCTGGCCGAGCCCGTTGGCCACCCCTCCGGGGAGCCGGCCGGCCGGGCGGGGACGGCGCGGGAGGCACTGGGGGCGTTCGCGCGGGCGTGGGTGACGCGGCTGCCGCTGGTCACCGGCGGCCCGCACGACCCGGACGATTCCGGCGGGGCGGCGCGCCTGGCGGTGGACCTGATGCCGGAGATCCTCGCCGACGAGCGGCTGCGAGCGGTGACCGCGGCGCTGCGGCGTCTCGACGCGCTGCTGCTGGGGCTGGCCCTGGAGCGCATGGACCTGCTGGAACGCGGTGGCTCACCCGAGCGGGAACGCGCTGCGGGGCGGCGGGTGCGGGTGGCCGAGGCGGCGCTGGTGACCTTGCGGGGGGCGAGCGAGCTGGCCGCGGCCGCGCCGGGGTTCGTGGAGCCGTTCGACCTGGTCGCGGTGTGCGAGGAGCTGGCGGGGCTGGACCTGGGCGACCGGTGGGCTCCGCCGCCGGTGTTCCCGCGCGTCCTGCCCGCCGACGCCCCCTGGCCGCCCGGCTCGTTCTCCGAGGGCGACGGCGTGGTGGCGGTGCTGGGCCTGCTGGAGGCGGGCGCCGTCGAGGAGGCCGTACGGGCCGCGCCGCCGGGCGTTCCGGTGACCGCGGTCCTGGTCACCGACGACCCGGCCGAGTTGGCGCCGCTGGCACGGCTGGCGCTGGCCGGCGTGAGCGGCTGCCTGCGCCAGGCGTTCCCGGAGCGGGCGTGGCCCGAGCTGCGGATCATCTGCGACGGGACGGGCGCGGCGGCGGCCGGGGTCCCGGTGGTCACGGACCGGACGGCGACGGCGGTCCGCGTCCGGGACGGCCGGATCGTCGCCCGCGCGCACGGCCCCGGCGCCTGCCACGCGATCGCCTCCTCTCTCCGGCCCGCCCCCTTCGCGCTGTGATCCACCTCCGCCCAACCCGGCGCTTGTCAGGGGTCACCGCAGCGTGAGACCACCCGCATCGGCGCAACGACCCATGACACGCCGACCTCACTAGGATCAGCCGCTGAGTCGACATACCTACGCAGAGGGATCGCGACGTGCAACTGCCTCCGTTCTTGATCGAGCGCATGTTCGCCGAGCATGAGTTCACGTGCCGGGTGAACCTGACCGGATCAGACACCGAAGGACTGTCACTGGATGCGCTGTGGGAGGTCGCCCCCGAGGACACGCGTCGGTGGTACGAGTCCCTGACGCTGGGCTACACCGAATCCCCGGGCCACCCGGAAGTGGGCCGTCGTACGGTCGCCGGGGATCGCGGTCAGCGACTTCAGCGGCGGCGATCCGTCGCCTCCGCTAGCTCTGCCGGCGTAGCCCGGTGCAGGCGCAGCACGGTGGCGTAGATCGTCCTAGGGTCGGCATCGTGGAGAGGCCTTCCTTGTCAGCGTGGAGTTCAGCCGATTCAGCCGAGGAGTGGGCTGCCTCCCTTGAGCAGCTCGGTCCCGCGGCGAGCGATCTCCTCCGACGTCAGGTCTTCAGTGTGGGTCAGAAGGACCCACAGATGCCCGAATGGGTCTCTCAGCATGGCTTGCCGGGCTCCGTAAAACATGTCGCTGGGAGGCTGGAGCAACTCGGCGCCGGCTCGGACGACCTGGGCGGTGAGCGCGTCCACGTCATCGACATAGATGTGGAGCCCAACTGTCGAGCCACCCGCGGCACCAGGAGCTTTGAAGGGCCCATCCGCGTCCCCGACCATGATGATCGAACCTTCGATGCTGACCTCGGCATGCATAATCCGGCCTTCCGGGTCGGCAATGCGGAACAGCTCCTCGCCGCCGAATGCCTCAGCGTAGAACCGTATCGCCTCTGCGGCGCCGTCCACCATGAGGTGCGGAACGGCGGCGTACCGGTAGCGCTCGGGAACAGATGCCATCGCAGTGATCCTTTCGAGAGGTGCTTGCTGCTGTAACCATAGAAGCTCAACTATGGTTGAGGTCAACTTGAGGACTCCCGGGGTCGAGGAACGACAGGACAGTTATTGGCGGTGAGATGGATCATGGGGTAGGTGAACAGCGTTCCAGCACCTGACGGTAGGTGCCGATCAGCCGCTCACTGGTCGCGCGCTGCCGGGCACGGATCTGCTCCAGCTCCGCTTTGCCCCGCTTGACATAGAAAGCCATGCGCTTGCTTGGGCGTCGGCCTCACCCGCGAAGTCAGCGATCTTGGACGATGCGATGCCTTCCAGCCATGCGTCGGTGTCACCGAGCACCGCCCGGATGCGGGCCCGCGACGACCTGGCCGAGATGTTGTGTGCGTCAGGCACGCCGGTAACGCCACCTGCTTGACCGGGTCGTAGTCTCAGTCCTTGATCGAATCGAACTCCCTGGTCCGCAGGCCTGTTGCAAGCCCGCTGCTGCCTCGGCGTGGGCCGAGGCATACGGGACGATCAGACGGGCGAGGAGGACGCGAACGCACCATTCAAGACCCGGCACCTACGCCGAACGCCGTCAGAGCAGCTTGATCAACGTCCCGCCGAGGCGCAGCTCAGAGCACCACCTGCCCACTAAGGTCCATGCGGTTGACCTCTCGGACCAGTTCCCGCCGTCGCAGACGGCCTTCTCGGTCGATGCGGTCATCCTGAACGAGCACGGCAATGAGACCAGCCGCGGCTACTCACGTGAGACGGACGCGCACGTCCATGCGCAGAAGTCGGCCCTGGCCAAGCTCTCTGCCACCCTCTACAGCTCTCTGGAGCCGCTTCGCCCCCCCGTCTCGCCAGCAGAAACGATGTGACCTTCGAAGAGTCGTGCGGGCGTGCCAGGGCGCACTTCGAGGACACCAGAAATGTCCTGCACGTTGGTGTTGCTCAGGTCGGGGAGTGGAGTGTCGCCGTCGAGCCGTGGGCGGCAAGCCCCGCTACCCACCATGATGACCCGACTGTCGCGGGCCGGCGAGGTCGTGAGCGGGGGCGCGACGGTCAGCGTGCAATGAGCCGTGAGAAGAGCGCAGAGATCCGTCAGTGGGTCAAGGCTCACGGTTTGCCCTTGAGCGAGCGAGGCCGAATCGACTTCACCGTCGTAGAGTGGAGCGAAGATCCGCGGGGCACGCCCTGGAGTGCGTCGCCATCACCTGCAGAGGCTCTGCCGCAGGCGGTACCCGTGCGCCGGTTGCTTCGTCATCGGGCGCGTGCTGCCGCGACCACCGTGGGGACGATGGCCAGGGCCAGGATGCCGCCGCCCAGGGCGAGGGCAGGGTAGCCGGCGGTGGCCGTGACCAGGCCCGAGGCCATGCCGCCGGTCGCGCCGGCGATGGCGATGGCGACGTCGACCAGGCCCTGGGTCCTGGCGCGGGTGGCCGGCGGCACGGTGTCGGTGATGATCGCGGTGCCGGTGACGAGGCCGAGGTTCCAGCCCAGGCCCAGCAGCGCCAGGGCGACCGCGTACAGGGTGACGGATTCGCCCGGGGCGATGGCGGCGACGATGCCGGCGGCGAGCAGGGCCAGCGCCGAGGCGGAGGCCACGACGAGGCGGCCGTAACGGTCGACGAGCCAGCCCGTCACCGGCGAGGGCAGGTACATCGCGCCGATGTGGATGGCGATGACGAGCCCGGAGGCGGCGGCGCCGTGGCCGTGACCGTGCATGTGCACGGGTGTCATCGTCATGATCGCGACCATGACGATCTGGGTGAACACCATGACCAGCGTGCCGGCCAGCACACCGGAACGGTGTGCCTCCGGGTGCGGCCGGTCCGGTTCCGGGTGGGGCGGGGCGGTGCGGGACAGGAGCAGCGGGTCGGGGCGCAGCCAGACGATCAGGATCAGGGCGGCTGCCGCGTAGGCGGCGCCGGCGAGCAGGAACGGCCCGGCCAGGTAGGGGATGCCGAGGGTGTGAGCGAGGTCGCCGGTGGGGGCGGCGAGGTTGGGGCCGGCCACCCCGCCCAGGGTGGTGGCGACCAGCACGGTGGACACGGCGCGGGCGCGGTGGGCGGGGGCCGCCAGGTCGGCTCCGGCGTAGCGGGCCTGCAGGTTGGTGGCGGTGCCCGCGCCGTAGACGAACATCGCGGCGAACAGCAGTACGGGCTCGCCTGTGACGGCGGCGGCGATGACGCCCGCGCTGCCGACGGCGCCTGCCAGGTAGCCGGCGGCGAGGCCGGGGCGCCGGCCGCGCGCGTCGGAGATGCGCCCGACCGCGACGGCCGCCAGCGCGGAGCCGACCGTGGACAGCGCGCTGAGCAGGCCGGCGAGGCTGGTGGAGCCGAGCATGTCCTGCGCGAGCAGGGCTCCGACGGTCACGCCTGCCGCCAGCCCGGCCCCGCTGAGGACCTGGGCGGCGACCAGGACGATCAGGACGCGGCGCTGCGGCTGCAGGCGCGGGGGGTCCGCGGTCAGGGCGGGCACGATGCTCCTCACGTGCGGTCGCCCAGGTCCAGGTGGCCGGCCAGGCCGGCGGCGGTGAAGGCGGCCACGAGCTCGTCCCGGCCCTCGGTGAAGTGGGCCCAGCCGTCGTAGTGGACGGGGACCACGCGGCGGGCGCCGAGGATCGTGCAGGCTTCGGCGGCCTGCGCGCTGTCGAGGACGATCAACGCGCCGTCGAACAGGACGGAGAAGCGGGGAGCCCCGGCGAACAGGATCGCGGTGTCGACCGGGCCGAAGCGTTCGGCGATCTGCCTGACCGCGTCGAGTGAGGCGTTGTCGCCGCTGACGTAGACCGTGGGCAGGCCCTCACCGGTCAGGACGAATCCGACGACCTGGCCGGTGATCTGCTCGACCTCCTCGCGGGCGCCGGGCCCGTGGATGGCGGGTACGCCCGTGACGGTGACCGTGCCGCCCCCGGGCCGGTCCAGGGTGATCGGCTCCCAGTCGGCCAGGCCCCTGGCCCCGTTGCCCAGCCGTCGTCCGCCGCCGGGCGTGGTGAGCGTGAGCGGGACGTCGGCGAGCAGGGCCCGGCCGGAGTGGTCGAGGTTGTCGGGGTGTTCGTCGTGCGAGAGCAGGACCACGTCGACGCGGCCGAGGTCGGCCGGTACGGCGGCGGGTGGCGCCGTCTTCGTCAGCCCGCCGCCGGGCACCTGGTAGTCGCCGGGGGCGTCGAAGGTCGGGTCGGTCAGGAAGCGCAGGCCGCCGTACTCGAACAGGGCGGTCGGGCCGCCGAGAACGCGGACGGGCATGTGGTCGGCGGTGGTGCTGGACATAGGTATGACCTCACGGATGAGAATGGGTTTATCCGTGAATGACGGTAGTGGTGTCTCACGGATGAATGCAAGCCGTACCATGAGAGCTATGAGCGAGCCCCTGACCGCCGCGTCTGTGCTGCCGCCCGCGCCCGGCGCCGACGACTACCTCGCCCTCGACTTCGTCAACAGCGCGATCGCGTTGCCCGGAGGGCATTTCGTCGATCTCCTCGGCACGCCTGGTGGGGCCAACCGGTGGCTCACGGAGCACGGCCTCGCCCCCGAGGATGCCGGGGTGCAGGAGATGTGCGCGGCGCAGCTGCGCTCGCTGCGCGAACATCTCAGGGTCCTGTTCGCCGCCCGGGCCGGTGGCCTGCCCGTCCTGCCCGCGGCCCTGTCCGCCGTCAACGACGCGCTGAGCAGGGCCCCTTCGGCCGCCCTGCTGTACTGGGACGAGAAACGCGGCCCCTACCGCGCGGCGCCGTGCCCCACGAACGAGATCCTCGACCGCGCGCTCGCGACGCTCGCGGCCAACGCGGCCGACCTGCTCACCGGCCCCGACGCCGACCGCCTGACCCCGTGCGGCTCCACTCCCTGCAACCGTTACCTGCTGCGCCACGGCCGCCGCCATTGGTGCTCCGTCCGCTGCGGCGACCGCGCCCGCGCCGCTCGCGCCTACGCCCGCCGCGCCCAGCCGAACGCCGGCTGACCGGATCCGGTCCGGCGAGGAGCCCGGGCCACGCCCAGGGCGAGCGCGTTCGCCGGGGACAGCACTCGCGGAGGTGCGGGGAACGGGCCAGGGCATTGAGAAATCATCGAGAAACCGTTCAGACCGATAGCGCATGCTGCGGCCACCAGGCAACCGACCGAAAGGAAGGCTCCATGCATGCCATGACCAGATTGGCCGATCGGCTCCTGGAGATGGTCGCCCCGCACACCGTGGCCCGAGCAACCGACTGCGGCTACCAGTGCTGCTACGCGAACTTCTGGAGGTACTGCTGCTACTACCCCGAACGGCACCTCCCACTGCGATGGCTGCATCACGAACTCGAGCTCCCAGCGCTCGTGCTGAAACCGGTCGGTGCCCGGCGGCCGCGTGCGGCCGGGCACCCCGTTCGCATCCATCAGGGTGACCTGTGCTCCACGTAGAAGCCGCCACCTTGGCCGGCGTGCCCGCCCGCTGCCCGGTGACCATGGTGGCGCGTGAGTGTCCTTCACGTTGACCCTGCCTCGGCGTCAACAGCGGAGCCGCCGCCTGTTAGATTCGGCTGTCATGATCAAGGCGAGGCGCGCGTCAACGACATGGGCGTGGGCCGCTGAGGCGTAGGAGCAGCCCGGCCAGCCGATCAACCATGGGAGCGATCGACTACAGGAGCAAGGTGTCAAGAACTTCCCGGCTCGCCACTGCCCTCGTGGCCATGGCGACGCTGTTAACGACCCCGTTAGCCGGGGTGGCCAACGCGACGGTCGCCGGACAGGACGTCACGGATGCCGTCGGCAAGCGCGGCATCGCCTGGGTGCCGTGCGAGGAGGAGCCCACCGTCGAGTGCGGCACCCTGGCCGTACCGATCGACTGGTCCAAGCCGAACGGGCCCACCGTCGAGCTGACCCTCGCCCGGCGCGGATCGGGTCCCTGCTGACCAACCCGGGCGGACCTGGCAACTCCGGCGTGAACGACATCCTTCGCCCGTCCGGCTTCAGCGAGGACGTCCAGCGGCGGTTCGACATCGTGAGCTACGACCCTCGTGGCGTGGCCCGCAGCGGCTCGGTGACCTGCTCGGCTTCGGTGTACAACCAGATGCCGTACCCGGTCATGACCAGCCAGGCCGACTACGACACGTGGGTCGCCTTCGACAAGAAGCTGCGCGCGGACTGCCGCACGCTCACCGGCCCCCTGTACGACCACGTCGACTCGGTCAACGTGGCGCGTGACATGGACGCCATTCGCGCCGCGCTCGGTGAGGACAAGCTGACCTCGTACGGCGTCTCCTACGGGACGCTCGCCCAGCAGATGTACGCCGAGCTGTTCCGAACCGGATCAGGGCCATGGTGCTGGACAGCAACATGGACCACAGCCTGAACGTCAAGGCGTTCCAGGTGACCGAGGCAGCCACCGTCCAGGACAGCTTCGACGAATTCGTCGCCTGGTGCGCCCGGGACACCGAGTGCGTCCTGCACGGACGCGACGTCCGCGCGCTGTGGAAGGGACTGCTGGAGAAGGCCGACCGCGGCGAGCTGTACTGGCCGGGCGTCACCGACCGCCCGGTGAGCGCCCACAACCTCCTCTGGCTGGGCGTGGTGCTCAACGAGGCGCCCGTCTGGCGGCAGGAGGCCGAGGTGCTCCTCGCCCTGGACGGCGGGCCGGTGCCGGATGACATGCCCGGCCCTCCCGGCAACGGACCCGTGAACGGTGAGTTCGCCGAACTGCCCACCGCGATCCTCTGCGAGGACTGGAACCTGTCGCTGCGGGACTACAACCAGTACGCCGGCGTGATGCGCAGCTCGAACGCGGTGGCCCCGGACATGCGGTACAACCCCATGCCGATGGGTGACATGCCGATCTGCCAGGGCCACCCGGTCAACAACCCGCAGCACCGGCTGCGGTACACCGGTAGCGCTCCGCTGCTGGTGGGCACCTCCATGCACGACCCCGACACACCGTACGCGTGGTCGGCCAACGTGGCCCGCCAGCTCGGCTCCAAGGCCACGCTGCTCACGTACGAGGGCTGGGGACACGGCGTCTACGGCATGACCCGGTGCACCACGGCCGCCATGGACCGCTACCTGATCTCGCTGACCGTGCCCGCGAAGGGCACCCGCTGCCCGGCGGAAGAGCCCCAGGGCTAGACCGAACCGCGGCGCAGAGCGAGAGGTGAACGCCGATGCCGGGCTGACGCGGATCAGCCCGGCATCGGCGATCTGTGCTGGGCGCCGGTCGCCGAGGTGGGGGGCGCCCCCGGCGGCTCGTACCGCCCGCCGTCACCGCGCCGTCGAGCGGGCCGTAGACCGGGCGCCGCGCAGGAACAGGGCGCTGGTGAGGACGCCGACCAGCACGATGGCGGCATTCACCGCGATCGCCACCTTCAGCCCGCCGAGGATGGCCGAGGCGCCGATGCCGGCCATCGAGCCGGTGGCGACGGCGCTCATGATCGGCGTGCCCATCGTGATGCCGACCTGCTGGGTCACGGTGGCGAGGCCGGTGGCCAGGCCCTGTTCGTGGTCGGCCAGCCCCGAGGTGGCGGTGACCATGAAGCCCACGATGACGAGCATGTTGCCGACGCCCCCGGCGAAGCTGGCGATCAGCATGAGCCACATCCACGAGCGGTCGTCGCCGAGACCGAGCAGGGCCGCGGTGAACACGGTCTGCAGGATGCCCCCCAGGATCAGCGTCCGCTTGCTGCCGATCATCCCGATGATCTTCGGGGCCGTGGTGCCGCCTGTGACCGTTCCCAGGCCGAGAACGCCGAAGGACAGGCCGGCGGCGAGCGGGGAGAAGCCGAGCACGTCCTGGAGGTAGAGGGTCAGCGGGAAGACCAGGGAGGTCTCGGTGAGGAAGGCGATCAGACCGGCGACGTTGCCCCAGGCCACCGACCGCTTGCCGAGCACGCCGAGCGGCACCAGCGGCGCGGACACCTTGCGCTCGACGGCGTAGAACACCAGCAGCAGCACCACGCCCGCCGCCAGCGACAACAGGGCGCCCGCCGAGCCCCAGCCCTTCTCGCCCGCCTGGGTGAGCCCGAAGACGATGGCCAGCAGGGCGAGGGTGACGCTGACGGCGCCGGGCACGTCCAGCTTGGGGCGCTCGTCGGGCCGGGACTCCTTGATGATCCTCGGGGCGACGAGCAGCACGGCGAGGGCGACGGGCACGTTGATGAAGAACGCCCACCGCCACGACAGCAGGTCGGTCAGCAGGCCGCCGAGGACGGCGCCGGTGGTGAACCCGGTGGACATCAGCGCCCCGTTGAGGCCGAGCGCCTTCTCGCGCAACGGGCCCTCCGGGAACGAGGTCGTCAACAGCGACAGCCCGGCAGGGGTCACCGCGGCGGTGGCCAGCCCCTGGAAGACGCGGGCCGTGATCAGCATCTCCGGGTTGCGCGCCAGCCCACCCACGAGCGAGGCCGCGCCGAGGACCACGAGGCCGCACAGGAACAGCCGGCGGCGGCCGAACAGGTCCGCGACCCGGCCGAAGAGCAGGGTGAAGCCCGCCGCGCACAGCGCGAACGAGGTGGCGATCCACTGCAGGTTCGCCATCGAGAAGCCCAGGCCCTCACCGATCACCGGCAGCGCCACGTTCAGGATGGCGAAGTCCACGGCCAGCATGAACTGCGTTGCGAGCAGAAGGACCAGCACCAGCCGGAGCCGGGGGGTGAGCACGGCCGGTGCCGTGCCGACGGCAGGGCCGGGCGCGATACCGGCCGCCTCCGTATCAGTGACAGACATGACGTCGAGTCCCTTTCCTCATGGTTCCTGACACGCGGCGCGCTCGGTCGCGTCACGTGCGGTCACGGAAAAGGCTCCTCGGCATCCGGAATCGCGGCCAGAACCCTGCCTTGCGCAGCCAGTGCGAGGGTAGTCATCGCAGCACCACCCTGACGGCTCCCGGCCGTCGGGACCGGCGGGCATCATGGGAGAGTCAGTGACCACGACCTGTCGCAGTCCGCCGACCTGGAGGCATGAATGGGCGCCTCGTCCGAGCTGGGAGACTTCCTCAAGTCGCGTCGCGCCGCGCTGCGTCCCGAGGAAGTCGGCATCACCCCGCACCAGACCCGCCGCCGGGTCACCGGGCTGCGCCGCGAGGAGCTGGCGATGCTCGCCAACGTCAGCATCACCCACTACACCCGCCTGGAGCAGGGCCGGGCCGCCGGTGTCTCAGACGGCTTGCTGGAGGCGATCGCGCGCACCCTGCGCCTCACCGACGACGAGACGGTCCACCTGAAAGACCTCGCCCGCCCCGCCGCCGCGTCGTCGCGCCCCGCCCCCACCCGGGCGACGCACGCCAGCGCCTCGGCCCGGCAGTTGCTGGCGGCCATGACCGACGTGCCGGCCCTGATCCTGGACCGGCGCAACGACGTCCTCGCATGGAACCACCTGGGCCACGCGCTGCTCGCCGGACACCTGGCGCCCGAGAGCCCTGACACACCGGCCACCCGCCCCAACGTGACCCGGATGCTGTTCCTGGACCAGCAGTACCGGAAGTTGTACGCGAACTGGCGCGACCAGGCAGAACTCGCCGTGGCCGCGCTGCGCCTGGTCGCCGGTCGCCACCCCGACGACCGCTCCCTGGCCGAGCTTGTCGGTCAGCTCACCATGAACTGTGACGAGTTCGCCTCTCTCTGGGCCCGGCACCCCGTGCGCACGTGCACCTCCGGAGTGAAGCACCTGCGTCACCCACTGGTCGGTGCGATGGAACTCAGCTTCGAGAATCTCCTCATCTCCGGCACCTCGGGCCAGCACCTGATCGCCTACACGGCCGAGCCCGGCTCGCCGTCGGAGGCGGCACTGCGGCTCCTGGGCAGCGTGACGGCTTCGGGGGCGCAGGACACGTCGGCGGTACGGCACTCCATCACCGCCCCGGCGGGACCGGCATCCACAGCCGGCGGAGCGGCGCGGCCGTAGGCGCCGGCCCGTCATCACGTGCCAGGTCGGGTGCCGGCCTCGCACGGCTCGAGGTCCGGTGCTCCGGCGCGGCCGAGATCGTCGAGCCGAGACCGCGTCCGGGCGGTCGAGCGGCGGGCCAGCAGGCATCCGGCCAGCGCGGCCGCGAGGCCGGCCAGCCCGGCAGCCGCGAAGCCGGCCGCCGGCACGGAGGCGTCGATCGCCAGCCCGACGATCGGGGATCCGAGCGCGAAACCCGCGCTCTGCGCCGAGGATTGCAGTCCTGTCGCCTCACCGCGCACGCCGGCCGGAGCCAGCCGGCTCACCGCGTCGGCCACCGTGGAAAGGGTCGGCGCGGTGAGAATCCCGGCGCCGACGATGGCCACGCACAGCCAGGGCCAGTCGTGGGCAAGACCGGCGGGAATCGTCACGAGCCCGAGCAGGCCGAGCAGCAGCCACGTGGGCATCGGCCGGGGCAGCACGCCGTAAACGAGCCCGCCGGCGACGGAGGCCACGCCGAACACGGGGACGACGACGGCGGCCCAGGACACCTGACCTGCTTCTTCGAGCGTGGCGACGATGGCGAGGTCGACGCCGCCGAGCAGCGTCGTGGTGCCGAACGCCATCGTCAGTACGGCGATCATGCCGGCGCCCAGCCACTCCCGGCGCGGGGGTCGTCCGGCCGTGGCGGCATCGGCCTCGCCCTCGGCCCGCAGTGGCGGGTCGAGCAGGGCGATGCCGGCACCGCCGGTCGCGATCGCGGCGCCGACGCCCCACGCCACCACGCCGGGGGATGTCTTGGCCGCACCCAGGATCACCACCGCCGGGCCCACGATGTACGACAGCTCGCCCTGCACCGATTCCAGCGCGAACGCTGCCCGGCGCTGTCTCGTCGTCGTCATCGCGGCGATCGCCTGCCTGGTCACCTGCTGGACCGGCACCATCAGCAGACCGGCCACGAAGGCGGCGCCCAGCAGGATCACGTACGGCATGATCGGCACGCTGAGCCAGAACACGACCTGCAGGACGACGGTTACCAGCAGCACGCTCCGCAGGCCCCGCACGTCGATCAGGCGGCCGAGCAGCGGCCCGCCCAGCGCCACCCCGACGGTCAGCGCCGCCGCGACACCACCCGCCGCGGCATAGCTCATGCCCAGACCCAGCACGACATACATCGCCAGTGCCATCGCGTCGGCCGTGATCGCGGCACGGGCGAGCAGCGAGACGCCCAGCAGCGATGCCATCCCTGGCACGGCGAGCACCTGTCGGTATCCGGTCACCCGCGACACGCTAGATCCTCCGGCCGAGCCATAGGAAGTGGCCAATTCTTTGCAGCTGACATAATGAATTCTTATGGCCAGAGACCTCGAGATCGGGTTGCTACGGTCGTTCGTCACCGCCGTGCGGGCGGGCAGCATCAGCCGCGCCGCGACCGCGCTCGGACATACCCAGCCCGCGCTCAGCCAGCAGTTGCGCAAGCTCGAGAGCGTGGTCGGCCGTCCGTTGCTGCACCGCTCGACATCCGGCGTCTCGCCGACCCGGGCGGGGGAGGAGCTTCTGCCGTACGCCGACCGCATTCTCGCGCTCTCCGCACAGGCGCTCACCGAAACCGGGCGCGCGCTCAGCGGCCACTGCGGCGTCGGGTTGCTCGAGGACCTCGCCGCCTCCCAGCTTCCGCAGGCCCTCGCCGACCTCGCCCATGTGCACCCCGGCACGACGCTGGAGGTGCTCAGCCTTCCCAAGGCGTCGACACGGGAGGCCTATGACGCGGGCCGCATCCAACTCGTGCTCGACGAGGTGCCGGACCTTCCCGGGCCGCCGCGCTGGACGGTGCGCCGCCCGCTGGTCTGGGCGGTCGGCCAGGGCGTGGACGTGACCGCCGATCCGCTGCCGGTGGTGCTGTTCTCGAACACATGCTCCTGGCGTACGTCCGTGCTGGAGACGCTGGAACGCACCGATCGGCGCTGGCGGGTGGCGTTCGAAAGCAACAGCCTGGTCAGCGTGCTCGCCGCGGTGCGGGCCGGGCTCGGCGTCGCGGCGCTCATGCCCCCGAACGTCGAACCGGCCATGGCCTGCCACGACGCCGACGCCCTGCCCGCCCTGCCGGACGTCGAGCTCGGTCTCGCGCGGCACCCACGGACCGAAGGCGATCCGCTGATCGATGCCGTGGAGACCGCGCTACGACGCATGATCTGAGTCCCGCCGCGGGTCGGGGACGGGGGTTCGATCCCACCCGCGGCAGGGTCCGGCCAGGTGTGCCCGCTCAGGCGACCTTGGTGGGCTGGGGGGAATCGTCGGAGGCCGGGCTTGCGGCGATGTCGCGGCGTGGCCGACCCAGTGCGGCGGCGATGGCCACCGTGCCGACGACGCATACGGCGGCTGTTCCGTACAGCGTGGTGTGCAAGGCGCCGGTGAACCCCGCGGCCAGCGTGTCGAAGGCGCCGCCGGTCAGGTCTCCCGCGGCGACCTTCGCGGCCACGTCCTGGGAGCCGACGCGCGTGCCGATCAGGCTGACCAGGACGGCGCCGTACACGGCGATGACGATGGCTTCGCTGCCGATGCGCATGGTGTTGAGAAACCCGGTGGCCATCCCGGCCTGCTCGGGCTCGACGAGGCTCATCGCCGCCCCGTCGCCCACCCCGAACGACAGCCCGGCGCCCAGCCCGACCATCAACAGCGGCCCGGCGATGACGGCGACGGAAGTGGAGGGGCCGATCACGGTGAGCCAGGCGTTTCCGCCGGCGAACGACGCCAGGGAGATGGTGATCAGCACGCGGGCCGGCACCCCCCGGTTCACCAGCCCGCCGGCCAGCGGCGGAGCCAGGAGCACCGGTGCGGTCATCAGCAGCAGTACCGTTCCGGCGCGCTGGGGGGAGAACCCGCTCGCACCCACCAGATAGGTGGGCAGGTAGGTCAGCAGCGTCACGAAGCCGAACGTCGAGATCACCGGCACCATGCACAGCGCCAGGAATCGGCGGTTCTTCACCAGCGACAGGTCGAGGAGCGGGGCGGCGGAACGCGCCTGCAGGACGACGAAGACCACCAGCAGCACCACGCCGACGATCAGCAGCGCCGGCACACCGGGGCTCGCCCAGCCCCATTCCGGGCCCTGGACCGCGCCCAGGACCAGCGCACCCAGGCCGGCGACGAACACCGCCGCACCGGTCACGTCCAGCCGGGGACGCTGCGCGGCACGCGATTCGGCGATGTGACCGACGCCGGTCAGCGCCACGGCCACCAGGGCGGCGTGCAGCCCGAAGGTGGCGCGCCAGCCCAGCGCGCCGACCAGCCAGCCCGACAGGGTCGGCCCGGCCGCCAGGCCGAGCCCGGCGGCGCTGCCGAGCGCCGCGAACGCGCGGGTGCGCGCTGCGCCGTCGAAGGTGGTGGCCAGGATCGCGCCGCCGCTGGCGAACACCCCGGCCGCGCCGATGCCCGACAGGGCGCGGGCCAGGTCCAGCAGGGTGATGCCGGGGGCGGCCGCCGCGGCCAGCGAGCCGATGGCGAACAGTCCCGCGCCGGCCGCGAAGGTCCGGCGGCGTCCTGCCAGGTCGGCCGTGGATCCGCTGACCAGCATGAACGAGGCGAAGGTCAGGTTGTAGGCATTCATGACCCATTGCAGTGGCGCGCCTGCCGTGTGCAGGTCCGCGCCGATGCCGGGCAACGCCACGGCTGCTCCGGAGATGGACATCGGCACGGTGACGAAGGCCAGCAGCACCACCACCAGCGTGATCGCCGGACGGGAGCGTGCAGGGGGATCGGTGGTCATGGGTTCGCGCTCCTCACGGATATTCGACAGCCATAGTCAGCCACTGGCGGGAGAATGCCACTCAGTGGCGTTAGCTGTCAAAGCGCAACCGCCCTTGCGTGCTAGCCTCTTCGGGTGAGGGATGACCTGCGCGACCTGCCGCTACGCGAACGCAAGAAGCTGCGCACCCGCCGAGCTCTGGCCGAGACCGCACTCCGCCTGTTCACCGAGCGTGGCTACGACGCCACCACCCTGGACGATCTGTGCGATGCCGTGGAGGTGTCCAGACGCACCTTCTTCCGCAACTACCGCTCGAAGGAGGACGTCGCGCTCGCCGCCGACAGCGACCTGTGGTCGGCCTATCTGGACTACGTGGCCGCCCAGGAGATGGACGGCCCGCTGATCGAGGCTCTCCGCGCGGCGCTGGACGCCACCTTGAGCGCCATGGACGCCGACTGGGATCGCCGCTTCCTGACCGCCCGGGAGTTGTCGGAAGCCGTCCCCGCGCTGCAGGCGCACAGTCTGGGCTACTGCCAGGACACCACCCGGGCCCTGGTCGAGGTGGTGAGCGGCCGTTCTGAGACCGGCGTCGACGAGTGGGAAGTCCGTCTGGCCGTGGAGATCTTCGTCGCCGCCTGGCGGACGGCTTCCCTGCGTTGGACGGCGCACGGCGGCCACGGCGGCCGCGACACGTTGACGAAAATGGTCGAGGAGACCTTCGCCGAGATCCCCGCCGCGCTCACCTCCACCGCCTAGCGATCCTGCGTCATCACGACGGTTCGCGCCGGCTCGTCAACGCCCTTGAGGGGAGCGGAGGGTCGGTGCGGCCCCGCCGCCCCGGTGGGCGGAGGGGCCGGGACCTGCTGGGAACCGATCTATCCGAGCACCGGGTAGTTCGCGCGGAACACGTTGTTCGGGTCACGGTCGCGCTTGATCTCCCGCAGCCGCGCGAGCGCGCTGCCGGAGAAGGACTTCGCCGCCGTCTCGCCGGGGGACAGCAGGGTGTACGGCTTGCGGCCGCTGATGTAGGGCTCCAGGCCGGCCACGACCTCGGCCTGCTTGGCGCGCGTCGCATCGGCCGTGTGCGGCAGGCCGAGACCCAGCAGGCCGAGCAGGTACGGCTCAGCCACCGCGCCGCTCGCACCGGCCCCGCCGCCCGGCTCGGCGAGCGCCCCGCCCAGGTGCCGGATCTGCACGTTGATGAGCGGTTCGAGCGGCTTGGCCAGCAGAAGCTCCACCGCGTCCGCGTCCAGGCCGGTGAGCAGCTCAGCACGAGCGATGGATGGGGCCGGGTCGGTGGGCTCGGCGGTGATGTCACCCAGGTCGGCGACCGGGACGACGCCGCGGCTGTCGGAGATCACGTCCTCGATCTTGTCGAGGCGCGCCAGCAGGTCCTGCCCCTGAGCCGCCTCACCCAGGTAGGCCAGATCCAGCGTCACCATCGGCGGCGCGCCGGGGGGTCGGAGCCGGTTGATCCAGACACTGAGCTCACGCGGCGCCTCGGCGGTGATCTCCAGGAACGCGTCGTACACCTCCCTGGTCCGGTGCTCCGGCCAGATCACGCGCCCGCCGTACAGGACCGGCGCGGGATACAGCTCGAGTTCGAGGGCGGTCACCACCGCGAAGTCCCCGCCACCGCCGCGCAGCGCCCAGAACAGCTCGGGATCGGACTCGGCGGTCACCCGGCCCGGCTCGCCGTCGGCGTCCACGATGTCGATGGCCCGCACGCTGTCGGAGGCGAAGCCGTACTTGCGGCTGAACCAGCCGACCCCGCCGCCCAGGGTGTAGCCGGTCACGCTGACGCCCGGCGCGCTGCCGGACAGGCCGGTCAGGCCGAGCGGACCGGCCGCCGCCAGCACCTGCCCCCACCTCACGCCCGCGCCCACCCGGACCACGCGCTCCTGCGCGCGTACCTCCACCTCGTTCAGCAGGCCGGTACGCAGCAGGATCAGGCCTTCCACATCACCGGAGGCGCCATGCCCGCTCGGCTGCGCGGTCACCGTCATACCCGCCCGCCGCGCGTAACGCACGAGCGCCGCCACGTCATCGGCATCCGCGGCCTCCACCACGGCCGCCACGGGCTGCCTGACGGTCAGATTCCACGCGGTGGCCGCCTGTTCGAAGCCGTCATCACCGGGCAGGAGCACGCGCCCCTTGAGGACACCGCGCACATCGTCGATCGTCATCGTCGTCTTCCTTTTCGAGTTCTCACACATGCGGGGGAACACCGTGCTGCGCCCTGACCGCGCTGTCCTGGTCCGGCTCGACCGGCCGGTGGAGGGCGGGACGCTTGAAGAGTTCCGGTGATGGTCAGGCGGCCTGCGGGGCGGGCGTCGCCGGAGCGGCCGCGACCTTGCGGGTCTCGCGCATCAGCAGCAGGCCGTTGCCCACCATCAGTGTCGCGGTCAGGCAGTGGACGCCGAGCGCGGTGGCCACGGAGCCGTGGTGGGCCAGCACGTTGGTCATGTCGCCGTACGCGGCCAGGGCCTCCACCAGCAGCGCCCAGCCCAGCGCCCGGCGGTGGCCCGTCACCAGCAGGATGCCCAGGACCAGGGCCATGACGACGTCGCGGATTCCCTTGACGATCAGGAAGCCGCCGCCGTCGCCGGACGGCCAGGTCGGCAGGCCGAAGGTCGGCGCCGTCGCCTCCGGGCTCAGGATGAACTCCGACCCGAACCAGAGGATGAAGAGGATGAAGGCGGCGGCCAGGACAGTGTTGATCTTCTTCAGCGACATTGTTCTTCTTCCTTCGAGTCTTCGGTGAGCTTGGTGAGTCGTGCGTGGGGATCGGGGGTCTGGGGTCTGGTCAGGCCGCGCGGACGCGGCGGATGTGGCGGGCGTAGCGGGGGCGGCCGATGATGTGCCAGATGCCGCGTACCGGAGCGGGAAGGGCGGACAGGAGCGTGGCGCGCTCGGCCGGGTTCGCATCCTCCAGGACGAGGCCGAAGAGGGTGAGCAGGGTGAGCTTGGGCGTGTTGGCCATCAGATGGTCGCCCAGGGAGGCCCATTCCCTTTCGGTGATGTGCTCGGCCGCGAGCGGAAGGAGAGTGGCCTCCTCGTCGTCGAGGTGCTCGAGAAGCACGGCCCGGTGGTCGGCCAGGGCGGCCACGAGCGTGTCGCGCTCGTCCGCCCCGGCGGCGGCCTCCCACGCCGGGACCGCCGCGTCCAGCCTGGTCAGCGTGGCCGCGACGCGCTCGTGCTGGGCCTCCATGCGCAGCACGATGTCGGCCTGCAGGTCCACCCGGGACAGCAGCGGCGGCCACAGCAGCTCGTCCTCGCCCTCGTGGTGGTTCTTCAGTCCCAGCCGGTAGTCGCGGAAGTGGTCGGCGATCACCTTGGCGCGAGCGGTGTCACCCGGGGCGGCCGCCGCGACGAGCTCCATCAGCAGCCGCGACTCGCGACGGAAGGCGCGGTGGACGATCTCCATGTCCTGGGTGTTGACGCTCATTTCGTTCCTGCCCTTCATCGGCTCGATGTGCCAAGGTTGCTCCCGGGCGTTTGGAAGGCACTTGGAACCCGACTTGGAAGCCGACTTGGAACGCCAGGATCCGCGTATGATGTCGCACGTCATGGTCTTGATCCGGGTATTGGGCTCGCTCGGCGCCGAGGTCAACGGCGAGCCCGTTCCCCTGGGCGGGCCGCGGCAGCGCGGCGTCCTGGCCCTCCTGGTCGCGGCGCGCGGACAGGTCGTGCCGGTCGACCGGATGATCGAGGACCTCTGGCGCGGCGAGCCGCCATCGCGTGCGCTGGCCTCCCTGCAGGCGTATGTCTCCAACCTGCGACGGCTGCTGGAGCCCGGCCGCCCGCCCCGGACCCCGGCCCGCCTCCTGGTGAGCGCCGCCCCCGGCTACGCGCTGCGGCTGCCGCCGGAATCGGTGGACGCGTGGCGTTTCGAGGACCTGCTCGACGAGGCCCGCACGCTCACCGAGCCTCAGGCCGCCCGCGCCCGGCTGGCCGAGGCACTGGGCCTATGGCACGGACCCGCGTTCGCCGAGGTCGCCGACGAGCCGTGGGCCGCCGCCGAGACCGCCCGCCTGAACGAGCTGCGCCTGGTCGCCCGCGAGCTCCACGTCGCGGCGAGCCTGCGGACGGGCGACCCCGCCTCGGTGGTTCCCGAGGCCGAGAGCCTCACCCGCGACGAACCCCTGCGCGAAGAGGGCTGGCGCCTGCACGCCCTGGCGCTGTGGAGCAGCGGCCGCCAGGCCGACGCCCTGGCGACGCTCCGCCGCGCCCGCGCCACCTTCGCCGACGAACTCGGTCTCGACCCCGGTCCCGACCTGGTCGCCCTGGAAGAGGCGATCCTCGCCCAGCGCATCGACATCCTCCGCACGGCCGTCCCCCCACCCCCGGCCACCCCGCCCCCGGCCACCACACCCTCGCACGACGCGTCCCCGCACCGCGCGGCCTCGCAGGACGCGACCTTGCATCGCGCTGCCTCCTTCGTGGGGCGGGAGGGGGAGCTTGCCGCGCTGGTTTCGGCCGCCGGGGAGGCTGCCGCCGACGGGGCGCGCGTCGCTCTTGTCACCGGGGAAGCGGGGCTGGGCAAGTCGACGCTCTTGGAGCACCTCGGCGCGCAGTTGGAGCGCGACGGCTGGCTCGTCGCCGCCGGGCGTTGTCCGGAGGTCGACGGAGCGCCGCCCGCGTGGGCGTGGGTCGAGGCGCTGCGGGCCGTCGCCGCGGCCGTCCCTCCGGGGGACTTCGCGGAAGACTTGGCGCCGTTGCTCTCCGACTCCATGCCGGCGGACACCGACGCCGCCGCCGGGCGGTTCCGGCTGCGCCGGGCCGTGTGGGCCTGGCTCGCCGCGGCCGCCACGGAACGGCCGGTCGCCGTCGTGCTGGACGACCTGCACTGGGCGGACACGACCACGCTGGAGCTGCTCAGCGGCGGCGTCGGCGTGCGGGCCCCGATCCTGGTCGTGGCGGCGTACCGCCAGGACGAGAGCGAGCACCTCACCGAGACGCTGGGTGCGCTCGCCCGCACCGTGCCGCTCCGGATCGCGCTGCCCGGGCTCGACGGCGCGGCGGTGGCCGAGCTCGTACGGGCCGAAAGCGAGGCCGACGACGCGACGGTGGCGAGGATCGCCGAGCGCACCGGCGGCAACCCGTTCTACGTGCGGGAGAGCGCGCGACTGCTGAACGGCGAGGGCGCGCTGGTCGCGCTCTCCGAGGTCCCCGAGGGCGTACGGGACGTGCTGCGGCGCCGGCTGGCAAGGCTGCCCGAGAGCGGCGTGTCCGTCCTGCGGCTGGCGGCGGTGGCCGGCCGGGAAAGTTCGGTGGACGTGCTCGTGCAGGCCGCCGACGCCGACGGGGACGGCGTGCTGGACGCGCTGGACGCGGGCGTCATCGCCGGGTTGCTCGACGAGCCCGGGCCCGGGCGCGTCCGGTTCGTTCACGCGCTGGTCAGGGACGCGCTGGTCGCCGACGTCAGCCGGTTGCGGGCCGCAAGGATGCACGCCCGGATCGCCGCCGCCCTGGAGGGCACCGGCGACGTCGCGGCGCTCGCCCATCACTATGCGCGAGCGGGATCGCCGAAGGCCGTCGGCTATTGCGTGCGGGCCGCCGAGCTGGCCGAGGCGCGCTACGCCCACGACGTGGCGGCTGCCCTCCTCACCGACGCGGTCGCCAACTGCAGCGAACCGGACGAGCGCGTCGACCTGCTCGGCAGGCTGCTCCGGGCACAGATCAGGGCCGGGGCCGGCGCCGCGGCCAGGGACACGCGCGAGCAGGCCGTGGAGTACGCCGAGTCGATCGGCCGCGACGACCTGATGATCGCCGCGTTCACCGCCTGGACCGAGCCCACCCCCTGGCAGGCCCGCACGTACGGCACGGTCGACCGTCCCGTCGTCGACCGCCTCAGCCGCCTGCTCAAGCGGACCGGTCTCGCCCCCGACGTGCGGTCCCGCCTCCTCATCGCCTACGCCAACGAGCTGGTGGGCGAGGACGATCCGACGGTCATGGCGGCGGCGCGGGAAGCCCTCGACCTCGCCACCGATCCCCGCCTCCGGGCCGCGGCGCTCCTGGTCCTCGCCGGCGACCCCGGGCAGGAGGAGTACTCCCGCGAGCTGGTGGAGATCGGCGTCGCGCACGACCTGCCCGTCTACCGCGTGACCGGGCTGCTCAGCCAGGCCGCCAACGCCGCTGCGGCCAACGACCCGGCGACGATGCGCCGCGTGACCGAGGAGGCGCTCGACCTCGCCCGCGCCTACCGGATGCCGGAGGCGATCGGCGCCGTCGAGATCGCGCTGGCGAGCCTGGTGCTCATCGAGGGCCGGTTCGCCGACGCCGAGCGCCTCTACGCCGAGGCCACCGAACGCATGGAAGGCGCCGGATCGGTGCACGCCGGCTTCCTCCCCCTCGCGCGGGCGGCGATCTGGCTGAACGACGGCACGCTCGGCGACCACCTGGACGACGTGCGCGCTCTCCGCGAGGCGCTCGGCCCGATGGTCGCCGACCTGCTCGCGCTCGCCCTCCACGCCGCCGGCCGCGGCGACGAGGCGCGCCGGGCCCGCACGCCACCGAGCCCGATCCGGCCCGACTTCTTCTTCACCTTCCTGACGAGCCTGCGCGCGATGGCGATCGTCGCGCTGAACGACCGCGACGCCGCCGCGGAGATCTATGCGGGCCTGCTCCCTCACCGTGCAGGCCCCCCGGCCGGCGCGGAGAGCCTTTCGCTGGCGCTGCGTCCGGTCGCCCACACGCTCGGTGAGCTGGCGCTGCTGCTCGGCCGCGACGACGAGGCCGCCACCCACTTCGCCCGGGCCGCCGCCATCGCCGACCGCTGGAACGCCCCCCACTGGTCCGCCGCAGCCCGCGCACACCTCTGACCAGCCCACCCGGACGGAAGGTTCGCACCGTGCGGGACGGCAGCGTCTTCACCTTCACCCAGTTCGACCGGTCGGGCTCACCAAGGCCGGACGTGCTCTCCTGGACGCGTATCTGACGTCACGCGAGATCCACCGCGCAACGGTCTTCTCCGACATCCTGCGAACCATCTTGCATTCACACTATATTCAGTACATACTGGATTTTATAGACGATTGAGATAGGTGGATGGCATGACAGGTGACCGGGAGCGAATCCTGGAGTGGGTGGAGCGGGCGGCGGTGTTCTGCATCGATGAGTACGCCGTGCCGCCGATCGCCGGCCGTGTGCTGGCCTGGTTGATGATCTGTGATCCGCCGGAACAGTCGGCGGGGCAGATCGCCGAGGCGATCGGCGCGAGCAGGGCGTCGCTGGCCACCAGCATGCGCCTGCTCATCGACGCCGGATTCGTGCGCCGTCGCACCCGCCCGGGGCAGAAGACCCACTACTACCGGGTGGACGATGACGCCTGGGAGCGAGTCGTCCGGCGCAGGGTCGCGGGCCTGGCCGCGTTCCGTGAGATCACCGCGGCGGGCATGGAGGTGGCCGGGTCCGATCCGGCGCGCACCGGGCGGCTGCGCGCGGCGCACGAAGTCTTCGACTGGATGGACAAGGCCTTCGCGAGTATGCCCGGGCCGCAGCACGAGGGAGATGCCGATGAGGCGTGAGCAGGGTCGCAGCGCGATCGTGGCCGGGGCCGGGATCGGAGGGCTGGCCGTGGCCGTCGGCCTGCTGCGCAGCGGATGGGATGTAACCGTGCTGGAGCGGGCCCGAGAGCTGGGGGAGGTGGGCGCCGGCTGGTCGTTCGCGCCGAATGCGTTGCGCGCGGCCGACGCCCTGGGCGTGGGCGAGGAGTTCCGGGCGTGCTCGGTGCCCACCGAGGCGGGCGCCACGATGCGGCTGCCGGACGGGACCTACCTGATGCGGTTCCAGCCGGACGCCGACCCGGCGCTGCTCGCCAACCACCGCGCCGACCTGCAGCGCGTGCTGGCCCGGCACGTGCCGGCGGAGCGGATCCGTACCAGCGCTGAGGTGACCGGCGTCCGCCAGGACGGCGACGGCGTCACGGTCACCTGTCGTGACGGCGGCGAGGTGCGGGCCGACCTGCTGGTCGGAGCAGACGGCATCCACAGCACGGTACGCCGCAGCGTCTGGCCGGACGCGCCCGAGCCCGTCTTCCAGCGCATCCTGTGCTGGCGCGGGGTGACAGCGCCGGGCACGGTCTGGCCGGTGAGTGGGTTTCAGACCTGGGGCCGCGGCGCCCGGTTCGGCGCGCACCCGTTGATCGGCGAGCGGGTGTTCTGGTTTCTCACCGTCCGCCAGGAGCAGCCGGGCCTGCGCTTCGACGACGATCTCGGCGAGGTGATGGCCCGGACGCGCGGCTGGCACGAGCCCATCCCGGCCCTGCTGGCCGCCACGCCGCCCGAAGCGGTGCTGTGCCACGACATCCACGACCTGGACCCGCTGCCCTCCTACGCCAAGGGCCGCATCGCGCTGCTCGGCGATGCCGCCCATGCGATGACCCCCTTCCTGGCCCAAGGCGCCTGCCAGGCGCTGGAGGACGCCGTCGTACTGGCGGCCGAGGCAGCCCGGACGAGTTCCGTCCCGCAGGCCCTGGACCGCTACGACGAGGTCCGCCGCCCCCGCACCCAGCAGGTGCAGCGCATGGCCCGGACCGATCCCAAGCTCAGCCTGTCCACCAGCGGCGCGACCTACCGGCTCATGACCGCGATGACCCGCCTGGCCTCCTCCGGCGTGGCCCGCCGCAAGAGCGCCCGACTCTGGGACTGGACTCCTCCCGCTCTGTCCACGGAAGGCACACGATGACGATCGAGCACATCATGTTCCGCAGCGGCGACGTACGCTGCGCGGCCGACCTCTATCTGCCGCAGGAAGCCGGCGGGCCGGTGCCCGGCGTGGTGATGGGGCACAGCGTTCACATGGTCAAGGAGGCGCTGGCGCCCGGCGCCGCCTACCTGGTCCGGGCCGGCTTCGCCGTCCTCGCGATCGATTACCGCACCATCGGCGCCAGCGAGGGCCACCCGCGCGGCCAGGTCTTCCCGCACCGCTACGTCGACGACGTCCGCAACGCCATCACCTACCTGCAAGGCCGCCCCGAGGTCGACCCGGCCAGGATCGGGTTGTGGGGGCACAGCCTGGGCGCCACCGTCGCGATCCAGGCGACGGCGATCGACCGCCGGGTCACATGCGTCGCCTGCCAGAACCCCAGCATGTTCAACGGCTGGCGCGCCATGGAGAAGGCCCGCGGCCGGGCCGCCGTCCAAGCGATGCTCGATGTCGTCGATCAGGACCTGCGGCAACGCCAGGAGACAGGGAAGGGGATGCGCATGCCGCTGCTCGGCACCGGCGACCCGAACATCGTGGACTACCTGCAACTGGCCAAGGAGGTCTACCCTACGTTCGACGACGAGGTGGAGGCCGAGTCGCTGGCTCAGGTGCTGCTATGGGTGCCGGAGGCGTTCATCGAGCGCGTCGCCCCCCGGCCGCTCCTCATGGTCACCGGACGCGAGGATCTCACCCACGACATCGACGAGGTCCTGGCCGCCTACGACCAAGCCCGCGAACCGAAACGCCTGGAGATCCTGCCCTATGACGAGCGCGGCCTGTCCGTAGAACCCGGACTCGGTCAGGCGATGAGCCTCGCGGCCGAGTGGTTCCGCCGACACCTGATCGAGGCAGAGCCGTTCGTACCCTCCCCACCGGCCAGCGAAGTACGCGCTAAGGGCTTGCGCCCCGAATTCACTCCTCAGTAAACGTTCGATTTCGGCCTTGCCGGTGAAGTCGACCTCCTTCAGGAGGGGATCGAAAGGAGGGGATCGAACGGGCCGGGTTGGCGGTGCAGGTCGTCGGTGGCGTAGGCGCCGAAGCGGCTGATGTGGGCGCGCAGGCAGGGGGGCGATAGCAGCTCCTCGATCGCCACGTTGATCAGATCCGCCGGGTTGTTCCTGGCCTGAGCCGCCCTTCCGGATCACGGCTGCGGATAGGCGGTCCGCTCGATCCACGTCATCCAGGCCCGTTCCTCGCCTCGGTCCCCGGCGTCCAGACGCCGAGACCGTAGCGACGATCAACCTCGCCGAACGACCTTGTTCATCAAACGGCGTCTTCAACGACGGAGACCGGGACCATCCGGCGGGCTCCTTCATCCACGCCCCCGCGGGTTCCTCCCACGTCCCGCGGACGACCACGGGATGCACGCTGTTCCTCTTCTATCCCGAGGGCTGAATCACCGCACGGCAGGCGGCGGTCCTTCACGTACCCCGGACCACCGACCGGCGGCCCGCTCATGCCTGGCGCGTGGGCAGG
Organism: Nonomuraea sp. NPDC005501; assembly: GCF_040605905.1. Classification (NCBI taxonomy): domain Bacteria; kingdom Bacillati; phylum Actinomycetota; class Actinomycetes; order Streptosporangiales; family Streptosporangiaceae; genus Nonomuraea; species Nonomuraea sp. NPDC005501. Next base: position 77,645 of record NZ_JBEXDT010000025.1, read on the forward strand.
ATCACCAGCTGGCGCAGGTTGACGCGGCGCGGGCGGCTGGTGGTGTAGGCGATCAGGTCGGCGACGTCGTCGGCCGTCAGGGCGTCCATCGCGGAGTACATGCCGTCCAGCTGGCCGCTCAGCTCGCTGTTGTCGATGTGCAGGCCCAGCTCGGTGTCGGTCAGGCCCGGCTCGATGTTGGTGACGCGCACGTCCTGCCCGCCCAGCTCGGTGCGCAGCGACGCCGACAGGAAGGTGAGCGCCGCCTTCGTGGCGCCGTACACCGCGTAGTTGGGGAAGGTGACGTGGGCGCCGATGGAGGAGACGTTGACCAGGTCGGCGGGCCGGCCCTGCGCGGCGGCGGCGAGCAGGTCGGGGACGAAGGCGCGGATGACCCGCAGCGCCCCGCTCAGGTTGGTGTCGATCATGCGGGTCCATTCGTCGTCACGGCCCTCCACGATCGGGTTGGGCAGCATGACGCCGGCCGAGTTCACCACCAGGTCGGCCGGCCCGTACGCCTCGTGGACGCGGTCCGCGGCGGCGGCGACGCTCGCGGGGTCGGTGACGTCGGCGGTCACCGCCAGGGCCTGGCCTCCACCGGCCGTGATCTTGGCGGCCAGCTCGTCGAGCCGGTCGGCGCGCCGGGCCAGCAGGGCCACGCGCGCCCCCTGGGCGGCCAGCAGGCGGGCGGTGGCCTCGCCCATGCCGCTGGCGGCGCCGGTGATGACGGCGGTACGGGTGGAAAGAGCGTCGTAGCTCATGGTGGTGCTCCTCGTCGAGGTGTTGTCGTGCTGACGGAGACGATCCTGCTCCGGACGCGCCGCCTTACCCAGGGTGAGGCTCATCCTGGGTCTGGCAGTGCCAGGTTGAGCGCGCGGGACGTTGCCTAGGCTGGCCCCATGAGTACTGATCTGGGCGATTTCCTCCGTTCGCGACGGGCGCGCATCCAGCCGGAGGAGGTGGGGTTGCAGGCCTTCGGGCGCCGCCGGGTGCCGGGGCTGCGCCGCGAGGAGGTCGCGCAACTGGCGGGAGTGAGCGTCGACTACTACATCCGCCTGGAGCAGGGCCGGGGGCAGAGCGTGTCGGACGCGGTGCTCGACGCCGTCGCCCGGGTGCTGCGGCTGGATGAGGTGGAGCAGGCGCACCTGCGCGACCTGGCCCGGCCGCACAAGCAGGAGGAGCGTCCCCGAACCGCCCAGCAGCGGGTGCGGCCGGGGGCGCGGCTCCTGGTGGAGTCGGTGAGCGGGCCGGCGTTCCTGCTGGGCCGGTGCATGGACGTGCTGGCGTGGAACCCGATGGGCGACGCGGTGATCGGCTTCTCCGGCCGCGACGACCGCACGCGCAACCAGGCGCGTGACGCGTTCCTCAACCCGGCGGCGCGCGAGTTCTACCTCGACTGGCAGGCGGTGGCCGCCGAGACCGTGGCGTACCTGCGGCTGGAGGCCGGGCGCCGGCCGCGCGACAAGCGGCTGGCCGAGCTGGTCGGCGAGCTGTCGCTGCGCAGCGAGGAGTTCCGCCGCCTGTGGGCCGACCACCAGGTCAAGGAGAAGACCTACGGGGTCAAGCGGATGCTGCATCCGGTGGTGGGCCGGCTCGACGTGGGGTACGAGACGCTGGCGCTGCCCGGCGACCCGGACCTGTTGCTGGTCGTCTACACCGCCGCGCCGGGTTCGGAGGCCGCCGAGAAGCTGGCCGTGCTGGCGAGCTGGACGGCCGCCCCCTCCCTGGGCTGACCCCTCCCCTCGGGCAGCCGCCTTCCTCAGGACCCGGTACGGTGGCCGGCGAACTCCTGGAGGAAGGGCGGCATCGTGAGTGAGCACCAGCTGTGGCCGGGCGAACCCATCGAGCGGATCACCGCGTTCCCGGTGAGCTCCGCGCGGCCGGCTCCGGCCGTCGTGGTGCTGCCGGGCGGCGGGTACGAGCACCTGGCCGGGCACGAGGGCGCGCCGGTGGCGCGGTGGCTGAACACGCTGGGGGTGGCCGCGTTCGTGGTCGCCTACCGGGTCGCGCCGCACCGCCATCCGCTGCCGCTGCTGGACGCCGCCCGGGCGGTGCGCTGGGTGCGCGCCCACGCGGCCGGCCACGGGGTGGACCCGGGGCGGGTCGGCGTGCTGGGCTTCTCGGCCGGCGGGCACCTGGCGGGGCTGCTGGCCACCGAGACGGGCCCGATGCTCGCGGAGGGTCCGCACGACGAGGTGGACGCGCAGGACGCCCGCCCCGGCCTGGCGGTGCTGTGCTACCCGGTCGTCACCCTGAGCGGGCCCGCCGCCCACGCCGGGTCGGCCGCGAGCCTGCTCGGCCCCGGCGGCACCGATGCGGACCTGGACGGTTTGTCGATCGAGCGGCGGGTGGGGCCGCACAGCCCGCCGATGTTCCTGTGGCACACCGCCGACGACGGCGCGGTGCCGCTCGACAACACCCTGCTCCTGGCCGGCGCGCTGGCCCGCCACCGCGTGCCGGTCGAGGCGCACGTGTACCCGCACGGCAAGCACGGCCTGGGACTGGCCGAGGACGACCCGGTGGCCGGCGACTGGACCCACCGGTGCGCCGCGTTCCTGCGGGCACGCGGCTGGAGCGGCTGAACGGACCTCCGCGGCCACCCTGTGGCTTGTGGGTGGGTGGCTTGGGAGCGGGTGGCTTGTGGGCGGGTGGCTTGTGGGCGGGTGGCTTGTGGGCGGGTGGCTTGTGGGCGGCGGCGCCGGCCGTCAGGGGCGTGCGCGTCCCTGACGGCCGGCGCCGACCGGTCGATCAGCTGCCGGTCGGCGGCACGGCGCGGTAGCTCAGCACCTCGCCGTCCTCGGCGCTGTCCTGGGACGGGCCCTCCCACTGCTGGTAGCCCGCCTTCTCCAGCACCCGGATCGAGGGCGGGTTGGACGGCTCCACGTGGGCGTGGACCGTGTGGACGCCCGGCGCGGTGAAGGCGAACGCGGTCAGGGCCCGGACGGCCTCGGGCGCGTAGCCCCGCCCGCGTCGCGACTCCACGATCCCGTACCCGATCTCGACGAGGCCGTCGGCCGGCGGCCAGAACAGGCCGAGCGATCCGACCACCAGGCCGCTGTCGCGCTCGATGATCTGACGGTGACCGTGGGCGCCGAGCCACGCCGGGTTGGCGTCGAACAGACCGGCGATCACCTGGTCGCCCTCGGCGGGGAAGTCCCCGGCCCAGTGGTCGAGCCGGACGCCCTGCCGGGCGGCGTCGGCCTCGGCGGGAGTCCACGCCCGCAGGATCAGGCGGTCGGTGGTCAGGTCGGCGACGTCCCCGGAAGGGTCGCCGGGGGTGCTCGCGGGCGCGTTCTCGGAGGTGAAGGAAGACATGTGACACTCCTGGTCGTTGATGACGACCGGCCCGCGCTCTAGACGCGCGGGGCCGGGATGAAGGCATGCTGACGAGGGCCTGCGACGGCCATATTCATCAACCTCCCTCACTCCGGTGATCACGCGTTTCTCGCGCCGCGGCGACGCTAACAGCTCGCCGCGACACGCGCAAACCGGCTGCCCGTGGGCGTCCCCGGGGTTCGCGAGTGCCGTCGTCCTCGGCGCCCCGCAAGCCCGTGACGGCGCCGGACGCCGCCGCCCGGGGGCGCGACGCGCGGGTCAAAGGGCACGCAAAGCTACGGACCGTAGTCACAACGTCACTCATATGATCCTTACGTGGCCGACCCGGTGAATCACGAGCAGGACACTGACAGACCTCCGTCGGCGTTCCGGCGGGCGACGCCGGTGCCGCCCTTCCCGGTGTACGAGCCGGAGCCGCCGGGCGGCGTGGACCGGGTGACGGTGGCGGCGCTGGCGGTCACGGTCGTCTCCGTGGCGCTGGGGGCGTGGCTGGGGCTGTGCCCTCCCGGGGCGGGCACGCCGCAGGCGCAGGCGCGGGGCTCCGGTGCCGCCGCGCAGGCGAAGGGGCCCGGCGGTACGGCCGCGCCCGCGACGCCCGCCGTACCGCATGCTCCTTCGGCGGACTCGCCGGCAGGGCGGGAGGCTGCGCCGACCGGCCGGAAGGGGGCGTCGGCCGGGGCGCGCACGCCGATGGCCCGCCGGGGAGCCAGGCGGCATCAGCGCCCGCACCGCTCCGCCCATGACCACCCCCACAGCCGGGCCCACGATGACCGGGATCTCGGCCGGGGCCTCGACCGGCGCCTCGCAGAGAACCTCGACCGGATTCTCGGCAAGGACGGGCACGCCGGCCGGGGCGGGGCGGGGGTGAGGCGGTGCCGGTCACCGACGCCGAGCTGCTGGCGGCCCGGGAGGTCCTGGCCGGGCAGGGACTGTGGCAGGAGCTGTCCGGCGC
>NZ_JBEXDT010000026.1:0-81730 GCF_040605905.1 Nonomuraea sp. NPDC005501
AGCGCCGGACGCGGCCAGGAGCTGCGGATGGCGCGCGGCGTCGCGGTGCTGCTGCACGGCAAGGGCGGCGCGATCAGCCAGGCCCGCGTGCGCCGGCTGCTCGGCGCCGGCTCCCAGGTCGTGTCCCTCGTTCCCGAGAAGGCCCGGGAGAAGAAGAAGCCCCAGGCCCCGGCCACGGCCGCGACCGCCGCCCCCACCGCTCCGGCAAGGGGCCGCCCCGCCAGCTACCTGGACCTGTACAAGCAGTCGGCCACCCGCTGCCCCGGCCTGTCCTGGACGGTGCTGGCGGCCATCGGCCAGGTCGAGAGCTCACACGGCCGCAACAACGGGCCGTCCAGCGCCGGGGCGCTCGGCCCGATGCAGTTCATGCCCGCCACCTGGAAGGTGTACGGCGTGGACGGCGACGCCGACGGCAAGGCCGACATCTGGAGCCCGTACGACGCGGTGCCCGGAGCCGCCAACTACCTGTGCGCGAACGGCGCCGGTAAGGGCGGCGAGAAGCTGCGCAAGGCGATCTGGTTCTACAACCACTCCTGGGACTACGTGAACAAGGTCATGGGCGTCGCCGAGGGCTACGCCCGCGCCTACACCTGAGCCCGGGCCGGTCCTGGCCGGACCGGGGAGGGGCAGCAGGTCAGCGGGCACGGCACGGGCTCCGGCTCGTCCATCAGCTCGCGCACCATCCGCACGAACGCGGGATGGGTGCCGGCCGTCGCCGCCCGCTCCATCGGCAGCCCCAGCTCGGCGGCCACCTGCCGGGCCTCGGTGTCCAGGTCGTAGACGACCTCCATGTGGTCGGAGACGAACCCGATCGGCACCAGCACCACCGCCGGGGCCTCGACCTTGCGCAGGTGGTCGCACACGTCGGGCTCCAGCCACGGCACCTGCGGCGGGCCGCTGCGCGACTGCCACACCAGGTCCCACGGCTGCGTGCGGCCCAGCGCCCGGTTGACCAGCTCGGCGGAGCGGCGCAGCTGCGCCTCGTACAGGCCGCCCTCGGGGCCGGCGGTGCGGGCCATGCTCAGCGGGACGCTGTGCGCCGTGAACACCAGGCGGGCGTCGTCGCGGCCCAGCCGGTCGAGGGCCTGCCGGGTGTGGTCGGCCATCGCCTCGACGAAACCGGGATGGTCGCCGTAGTGCCGCATCTTGACCAGCTCGGGGCCGTCTTCGAGGGAGATGCGCTCGATGTCCTCGTAGTACTGGCGGCAGCTGGAGTAGCCGGCGAACGCCGAGGTGGCGAACACCGCCGCCCTGCGGACGCCGTCCTCCTTCATCCGCCGCACCGTGTCCTCGCCGAACGGGTGCCAGTTGCGGTTGCCCCAGTACACCGGCACGCCCGCCACCGGGCGCAGCGCCGCGACCAGGTCGCGGTTCTGCTGGTTGATCGGGCTGACCCCGCCGAAGCCCAGGTAGTGCTCGGCCACCGCCAGCAGCCGCTCGCGCGGCACGCCGCGGCCCCGCACGACGTTCTCCAGGAACGGCATGACGTCGTCGGGACCCTCGGGGCCGCCGAAGGACAGGACCAGAAGCGCGTCGTAGTTCCCCACGTGCCAACCCTATGCCGGAGTCCGCGCGGCCCCCTGCGAGGGATGTGAGTGACCGAGCCGCCGCACGTGGTGCGGTCATGAACAGGTAGGTTCGATCGGGTGAGCGCATTCAACGACATACGTGATTACGTGGCCATCCCTCGGGTTCTCTCGCTGAAGCTCGCGCCGGACGGATCCCGGCTCGTGTCCGTCGTGCAGTCGCTCAACCCCGACGGCAAGTCGTACGGCACGGCGCTCTGGGCGGTCCCCGTCGACGGTGAGCCGTACCGCCTGACGCGGTCGTCCAAGGGCGAGAGCGCGGCCGCGTTCACCCGCGCGGGGGACGTGCTGTTCACCTCCGCCCGCCCGGACACCACGGCCAAGGACGCCGGCGAGGAGGTGCCGGCGCTGTGGCTGCTGCCGCGCGCGGGCGGCGAGGCGCGGCAGGTGGCCGCGCGGCCCGGCGGCATCTCGTCCTTCCGCACGGCGGGCGACGTCGTGGTGTTCGCCTCCGACGTGCTCGGCGGCGAGGAGGCGGCCGAGGAGGAGCGCCGCAAGGCGCGCAAGGACGCCGGCATCAGCGCGATCCTGCACGAGGGCTACCCGGTGCGCTACTGGGACCACGACCTGGGCCCCGGCCGCACCCGGCTGTTCGCCGCCCGCCTCGGCGATGACCGCCTGGAGGACGTGCGCGACCTGACGCCCGACCCGGGCGAGGCGTTGCGCGACGCCACGTTCGACCTGACGCCCGACGGCGCGACGCTGGTGACGACCTGGCGGGTTCCGCTGCCGCGCGGCGAGGTGCGTACCGAGCTGGTCGCGATCGACGTGGCCACCGGCGAGCGGCGCGTGCTGTTCGGCGACGACGCCCACGACTTCGGCGGCCCGATCGCGGTCTCGCCCGACGGCGCCCGCGTCGCCTGCTCCCGTGAACGGCTCACCGCGCTCGACGTGCCGGCCCGCTCCGAGCTGTGGATCGGCGACCTGGCCACCGGCGAGGGCCGCGTGTACGCGCCCGATCTGCTGTTCCACATGGACGTGGAGTGGGCGCCCGACTCCTCGGCCGTCTACGTCGCGGCCGACCACCAGGGCCGCCGCCCCGTCTTCCGCGTCGCGGCCGGCGAGGACCCCGCGGAGCCCGTCCGGGTCACCGAGGACGACGCCTCCTACCTCGGGCTCAACGCCTCGCCCGACGGCCGGTTCCTGTACGCGCTGCGCAGCGGCGTCGGCATCGTGCCCGGACCGGCGCGCATCGACACGGCGCAGGGCGGCGCGGCGGCCGAGATCGCCGCTCTGCCCTCGCCCGCGCCCCGCCCCGAGCTGCCCGGCACGCTCACCGAGATCTCCGCCACCGCCGACGACGGCGTGCCGATCCGCGGCTGGCTCGTCCTGCCGGAGCACGCCTCCGCCGACGACCCCGCGCCGCTGGTGGTGTTCATCCACGGCGGCCCGCTCGGGTCCTGGAACGACTGGCAGTGGCGCTGGCAGTCGTGGATCATGGCGGCGCACGGCTACGCGGTCCTCATGCCCGACCCGTGCATGTCCACCGGCTACGGCCAGTCCATGATCGACCGCGGCTGGGGCGACTGGGGGCCGCGCACGATGGCCGACCTCGACGCGATCGTGGACGCCGCCGTGGCCAGGGACGACATCGACGCCGGGCGGACCGCCGCGATGGGCGGCTCCTACGGCGGCTACATGGCCAACTGGATCGCCGGCCACAGCGACCGCTACAAGGCGATCGTCACCCACGCCTCCCTGTGGAACCTCGAACAGTTCGTCGGCACGACCGACGCCGCCATGTACTGGCAGCGCGAGTTCGGCCCGGCCGGCTCCGAGCGCTACGCCAAGCTGTCGCCGCACCTGTCGCTGGGCGAGATCCGCACCCCGATGCTCGTCATCCACGGCGACAAGGACTACCGGGTGCCGATCGGCGAGGCGCTGCGCCTGTGGTGGGATCTCCAGCGCACCGAGGTCGAGGCGAAGTTCCTCTACTTCCCCGACGAGAACCACTGGATCCTCAAGCCCGGCAACGCCGTCGCCTGGTACGAGACCGTCCTGGCGTTCCTGGCCCAGCACGTGCTGGGCGAGGAGTGGAAGCGGCCGGAGTCGGTGGCGTGATGAACGAGTTCGCGAGGCTGGCCGAGGAGATCGCGCGCGAGGCGGGCGACATGCTGCTCGCCAAGCGGCCGACGATGTCCGAGGTCGTCGAGACGAAGTCCAGCCCCACCGACGTGGTGACCACGCTCGACACGGCGTCGGAGCGGCTGATCCGCGCCCGCATCCAGGAGGCCAGGCCGGGCGACCGCGTCCTGGGCGAGGAGGGCGGCGAGGCGGGCGGCGACTCCGGCGTGCGCTGGATCGTCGATCCCATCGACGGCACCGTCAACTTCCTGTACGGCCTGCCGGAGTGGGCGGTGTCGATCGCGGTGGAGGTGGACGGCCAGGTCGTCGCCGGCGTCGTCAACGTGGTGCCGCGCGGTGAGGTGTTCACCGCGGCGCTCGGCGAGGGTGCCTGGCTGGGCGCCGAGCGGCTGCGCTGCAACACCGGGGTGCCGCTGGCGCAGGCGCTGGTCTCCACCGGGTTCGGCTACGACGCCCGGCGGCGAGCCGTCCAGGGGAGGGTGCTGGCCGAGGTGCTGCCCCGGGTGCGCGACATCAGGCGCGGCGGCTCGTGCGCGGCGGACCTCTGCTCGGTGGCGGCGGGCCGCGTGGACGGCTACTACGAGCGGGGCGTCAACCGCTGGGACTACGCGGCGGCCGGGCTGATCGCCGCGGAGGCGGGGGCGCGGGTGGCGGGCCTGAACGGCAAGCCGGCCTCTTCCGAGCTGCTGCTGTGCGCGGCGCCGGGGCTGTTCGAGGAGCTGCACGACCTGCTCGCGCCGCTCGACCCCGAACGCGACGCCTGACCGCTCCCGGCCGGCCCGCGCAGACGTGGAACGGCCGGCATCGTGGACACGTGAAACGGCCGGGCCCCCTTCAGGAGGGGCCCGGCCGTTCCTACGCGTGATCAGCGGGTGTGTTTCGCGCCTGATCAGCAGGGCAAGGGAATGCCGTGATCGTCCGCCAGCCGGCGCAGGTCCTCGATCTCGGCGGTGAGGGTGTCGGCGAGGTAGTCGTCGCCGGCGCTACGGGCCTGCTGGAGGCCCTGGTAAGCCTGGTCGAGGCGGCGTTCGATCGTCGTGGTGAACTCGCCCATCTCACCTACTTTCTGCGGGGTTCGAGCTTCCCAGGGAGAAGCGGCACCCATACGAGGCCGTGCCCTCATGGCACGTCGATGGATGTCCCGCTGGCATACCCAGGGCCCTCGCTGTCCGAAACATGAATTCTCGGATGCGTTGCGGCAGGTTGTCGGCGCATGCCTTACCGTGCGCTTATCGAAGGCGTGTGCAGAATGAGTGCCGAGAATGGAGAGGGGTGCACGGGCGTGCGAGTGCTGGTGGTTGAGGACGAGCGGGTGCTCGCCGACGCGATCGCGACCGGCCTGCGGCGCGAGGCCATGGCGGTCGACGTCGCCTACGACGGCGGCGGCGCGCTGGAACGCACCTCCTACATCGACTACGACGTGATCGTCCTGGACCGCGACCTGCCGGTCGTCCACGGTGACGAGGTGTGCCGCCGCCTGGTGGAGCAGCGCTCGGCCTCGCGGATTCTCATGCTCACCGCCTCGGGCGACGTGGACGACAAGGTGGAGGGGCTGGGCCTGGGGGCCGACGACTACCTCGCCAAGCCGTTCGTGTTCATCGAGCTGGTCGCCCGGGTGCGGGCGCTCGGCCGCCGCTCGGCCCCGGCGCTGCCGCCGGTGCTGGAGCGGGCCGGTGTCCGCCTCGACCCGGGCAAGCGGCTGGTCGAGCGCGACGGCCGGGAGATCATGCTCACCAAGAAGGAGTTCGCGGTCCTGGAGGAGCTGATGCGCGCCGAGGGCGCCGTCGTCAGCCAGGAGGACCTGCTGGACAAGGCATGGGACGAGAACATCGACCCGTTCACCAACGTGGTGCGGGTCACCATGATGACGCTGCGCAAGAAGCTGGGCGACCCGCAGGTGATCGAGACCGTGCCCGGGGTGGGGTACAAGCTGTGAGCCGTGCCCTCCCGGGCGGTGTCGTCACAGGGCCGGTGAAGGGGCGGGCGAGGGGCCCGGCGGAGGGGGCTGTGTGACCGAGAGGCAGGAGCGGCGCGAGAATCCGGTGCCCACGCACCCCATGATCAGCCCGCATTCGGAGCGCAAGGCCACCCGGCCGAACGAGGCGCCGCCACCGAGCGGCCCGCCGGTCTGGGACGGCCCGCCGCCGCCCAGCTACGCGCCCGTCCAGCGGTCGGCGCGCGAGCTGGTGAGGGAGCTGCCCGGCAGGGTCAGCATCCGCTGGCGGCTCACCCTCACCTACAGCGCGCTGTTCCTGGTGGCGGCCGGCGTGCTGCTGTTCTCCATCTACGCGATCGTCGGGCGGGCCATCGACGAGGCGTGGCTGCCGCTGGACCTGAGCGGCGTCGATCCGATCGACGCCGCCATCACGCAGCGCCGATGGGGCATCGCGCAGCAGCAGGCCGTGCAGACGGCGCGCGACGTCCTGCTGAGCAGCTCCGTACTCGCTCTGGTGGGCGTGGGCATCCTGGCCCTCATTCTCGGCTACTTCGTCGCCGACCGGGCGCTGCGCCCGGTGACCCAGATGACGACCACGGCCCGCAAGCTGTCGGAGAGCAACCTCGCCCACCAGCGCATCGACCTGCGGGGCCCCGACGACGAGCTGAAGGAGCTGGCCGACACCTTCGACGCCATGCTCACGCGGCTCAACGTCGCCTTCGACACCCAGCGCCGGTTCGTGGCCAACGCCTCCCACGAGCTGCGCACCCCGCTGACCATCAACCGGACGGTGCTGGAGATCGCCCTGTCCGATCCGGAGGCGTCGGAGGACCTCAAGGCGCTGGGCCGTACCCTCCTGGAGGTCAACGCCCGCAACGAGAAGCTCATCGAGGGCCTGCTGCTGCTGGCGCGCAGCGAGCGGGAGCTGGCGGTGCGCAAGCCGCTGGACGTCAAGGACGTGGCCACGTCCGCCGTCGAGCAGGTGACGCCGTTCGCCGAGGAGCACGGGGTCACGATCACGACCGAGCTGGTGAGCGCGCCGACCGTGGGCGACCCGGTGCTCCTGGAACGCTCCGTGAGCAACCTGCTGGAGAACGCCGTCAAATACAACGCCCCCGAGAACGGGAAAGTCTGGATTCGGACGGGAATGGTGGACGGGGCCTTGGTTGTTCAGGTGGCCAACACGGGGCAGCACGTCCCGGCGTACGAGGTCAACAGCCTTTTCGAGCCGTTCAGAAGGCTCCACGCGGATCGCGTGGACTCGGCCAAGGGGGCCGGCCTCGGACTGTCCATCGTGCGCGCCGTGGTGCAGGCTCACGGCGGCAACGTGACCGCCGTGCCACGAGAGGGCGGAGGACTTGTGGTGACCATCCGGCTTCCGAGTCGCTGATCCGGCGTGTTGGTCGGGTGGGGGCGTCTCGTTCTTGCCGCACATGTGGTTGGATGTGCCGTCGAACACGGTGGTGCGGGACGCCAGGCTGTGGGTTTGGCCATATTTGGCTAACCATTGCCGATGGCAGAAGGCCCTGACGTGTTGGGAGGTTCAGTGTTCGTTCAACCGGGGTACCGATGCACAATCTCCCCACCGGAGCGGGCACAAGACACACCTGCCAGACGTTAGAAGACGCGCGACGAGCGCGAAGACATATGGATGAGGGGGATGGAGTAGCACCATGGCTACCGACTACGACAGCCCGCGCAAGACAGACGACGACCTCGGTGAGGACAGCCTGCAGGAGCTGCAGGCCAGGCGCACCGACAAGTCGTCCGGCAGCATCGACATCGACGAGACCGATCTCGCCGAATCGCTGGAGCTGCCCGGCGCGGATCTGTCCAACGAAGAACTCAGCCTGCGGGTGATCCCGCGCCAGGCCGACGAGTTCACCTGCTCGCGGTGTTTCCTCGTGCACCACCGCAGCCAGCTGGCCTCCGAGAAGAACGGCCAGCAGGTCTGCCGGGAGTGCGCGGCCTGACCACGGAGCGAGACAGCTCGCCCGCGGCGGCATGGAACGACGCCGCCTGGGCAACGAGCTGTCGCGACCAGAGGACGGAGGCTTCCGCGTGGCCCGACCGGACAGGCATCAGCGAGACAGCGACGAGCCGCACGACCACAAGGACGACCGACACCGGCAGGACGGGGACCGGCAGGACCGGGACCCGCGGCCGGACGACGAGCTCGCCGGCACCGATTCGGAGGTCGGCGAGCTCGTCGGCAAGCTCACCGAGCCCGGCCAGCTGGAGCCGGCCGAGCGGCGCAGGCTGCTCGGCCGTCTAGCCCGCAGCCTGAGCTCCGGCCAGTGGAAGGCGCGCGCCGAGGGCACCGGACGGGGCCGCTGGCTGGCCGACATCTTCCTCAGCATCGCGCCCCGCATCCCCATCCGCGACCTCCACACCCTCTCCGAGCACCACCACGGCCTGACCGGCGAGCAGCTCGCCGACGACCTCATCCGCACCGCCCAGAAGGCCACCATGACGGTCGGCGCCATCGGCGGAGCGCTCGCCGCGGCCGAGTTCGCCGCGCCGCCCCTCCTTCTGTCGGCCCCGGCCCAGCTCGTGGCCGAGACCATCGTGGTGGCCGCCATCGAGGTCAAGCTCCTCGCCGAGCTGCACGAGGTCTACGGCGTGCGCGTCCAGGGCACCGGCCCGCAGCGCGCCGCCGCGTTCACCGCCGCCTGGGCCAGGCAGCGCGGGATCGACCCCCTCGCCCCCGCGTCCGTCACCCTCGCGCTCGGCGCGGCCACCAAGACGGCTCTGCGCAACCGTCTCATGCGCACGCTCGGCCGCCACCTGACCACACTCGGCCCCTTCCTCACCGGCGCCGTGGCCGGGGGCACGCTCAACCGCATGGCCACCAAGAAGCTCGGCCAGGCCATCCGCGACGACCTGCGCGGCAAGCTGCCCCCTCCGCCGCCCCAGCGCGGGATCGGCCGCTAGGCGTCCGGACCGCGCAGGCCGTCGAAGGTCATCCGCACCAGCGTGTCCGCCAGGTCGTCCGCGGAGCCGCCGCGCGCGGGGCGGTACCACTCGGTGATCGAGTTGACCGCCCCGAACAGCAGCCGCGTCACCAGCGCCGGGTCCAGGTCGGGCCGGATCGCGCCCTCGGCCGCCGCCTCCTTCACCAGGTGGCTGACGAAGGCGTCGAAGGCGCGCCGCCGCTCCAGCGCCCGCCGCTCGGTCGCGCTGTTGCCCCGCACGCGCAGCAGCAGCGTCACGTACGGCAGGCGGTCCACCAGGATGCGGACACTCTCCCGCACCACCCACTCCAGGCGCTCGATCGCCGGCCCCGAGCCGGCCCGCTCGTCGGCGACCAGCTCCGACAGGCCGTCCAGCGCCCGGTCGAGCGCCAGCGCGAGCAGCTGCTCCTTGCCCGCCACGTGGTGGTAGATGGCCGACTTCGTGACCCCCAGCGCCCTGGCCAGGTCCTCCATGCTGGTGCCGTCGTAGCCGCGCTCGTTGAAGACGTCCACGGCGATCGCCAGGACGGACTCGGGATCGTGCCCCCGCCTTCCCTGGCGAGGTTGTACGGCCATGGCGCCATTATCCCCAGTCGCGTATCTCGGTTGCGGACCACCCGCTTCTGCCCCCGCCCGGATGTCTCGCTTGTCAACTGACCGAATGTTCGGTAAACACGTCAGCGTCTGCCCGAACCGCGGCAAGAGAGGTCGGAAAAGCATGTTCGACCAGCATCGCGAGACTCTCGACCGGGCCCTCGCGGCCATCGCCGGCCGGGGCTACTGGAGCGCCTACCCCGAGTCCCCGTCACCGCGGGTCTACGGCGAGGGGGCGGCCGAGCGGGGCAAGGCCGCGTTCGAGGCCCACCTGGGCAAGCCGTTCGAGCTGAACCAGCCGGGCACCGGCGGGTGGGTCGGCGCCGAGCGCTCGCCGTACGGGCTCGACCTCGGCGTCACCTACCCCGAGCCGGACGCCGGGCTGCTCGTCGAGGCGGCCGAGGCCGCCATGCCGGCCTGGCGCGACGCCGGGCCCGACGCCCGCGCGCTCGCCTGCGTGGAGATCGTCCACCGGATCAACCAGCGCTCGTTCGAGCTCGCGCACGCGGTGCAGCACACCACCGGGCAGGCGTTCGTGATGGCCTTCCAGGCCGGTGGGCCGCACGCGCAGGACCGCGCGCTGGAGGCCATCGCGTACGGCCACGCCGCCATGACCGCCTCGGCCTCCTCGGCCCGCTGGGAGAAGCCGGCCAAGGGCGACCCGCTGGTCATGACCAAGACGTTCACGGCCGTGCCGCGCGGCGTCGCGGTGGTGATCGGCTGCAACACCTTCCCGACCTGGAACGCCTACCCGGGGCTGTTCGCGTCGCTGGTCACCGGTAACCCGGTGATCGTCAAGCCGCACCCGCGGGCGATCCTGCCCCTGGCGATCACCGTGGGCATCGCCCGCGAGGTCCTCGCCGAGGCCGGCTTCGACCCGGCGCTGGTGTCGCTGGCCGTGGAGGAGGGCCGGGGCCTGGCCGTGACCCTCGCCACCCATCCCGGCGTGCGGATCGTGGACTTCACCGGGTCCACCGAGTTCGGCCAGTGGCTGGAGGCCAACGCCCGCCAGGCGCTCGTCCACACCGAGAAGGCCGGGGTCAACACGGTCGTCGTCGACTCGGCCGGCTCCTTCCGCGGCATGCTCGGCAACCTGGCGTTCTCGCTGTCGCTCTACAGCGGGCAGATGTGCACCACCCCGCAGAACATCCTCGTCCCCGCCGGCGGCATCGAGACCGACGAGGGGCACAAGAGCTTCGAGGAGGTGGCGGCGGGACTCGCCGGGGCCGTCGGGCGGCTGCTGGGCGACGAGGCGCGCGCGGTGGAGCTCACCGGCGCGATCGTCAACCCGGACGTGCTGGCCCGTCTGGAGGCCGCGCCGTCGCTGGGCGAGGTGGTGCTGGAGTCCCGGGCGCTCAAGCACCCGGCCTTCCCCGACGCGGTCGTGCGCACGCCCGTGATCGTCCGCGTGGACGCCGGCCGTGAGGACGTGTACGGGCGGGAGCACTTCGGGCCGATCGCGTTCGTCGTGCCCACGGCCTCGACGGAGGAGAGCCTGGGCCTGCTGCGCCGGGTGACCGCCGCGCGGGGCGCGCTCACGGCGGCGGTGTACTCGACGTCGCCCGAGGTGCTGGCGCGGGCCGAGCGGGCGGCCCTGGAGGCGGGGGTCAACCTGTCGTGCAACCTGGAGGGCGGAGTGTTCGTCAACCAGTCGGCGGCCTTCAGCGACTACCACGGCACGGGGGCCAACCCGGCGGCCACGGCCTCGCTCACGGACCCGTCGTTCGTCGCCGGCCGCTTCCACATGGTCCAGTCCCGCCGCCCGGCCGGGGGGTGAACGCCGCCCGTTGCCCGGATAGATGGGAAACGTCCGTTGTGTGTGATATGCGGCATTCACGTTTGTTTTAGCAGGTCCTGGGCAGGGTCTAAGGGCGCCGTTCCGTACGCGAGCTCGCGGCGACGCACGCTCCCGGCGCGAGGGCGGTGATGCGGCGGCGAGGCTCGGCGGCGGGCGCCGGAAGCCGTGTGTCGCGGCTCCCGCACAGGTGAGCCTAGGAGGACTTGGGTGAGTGGCCGTAGCTCGTTCCTGATCGTCGCCAACCGGTTGCCGGTGGATCGCACGGTCGAGCCCGACGGAACGGCCTCGTGGCGCAGGAGCCCCGGCGGGCTCGTGACCGCCATCGCGCCGGTGATGCAGCGCCGTCACGGCGCCTGGCTCGGGTGGCACGGCGCCCCCGACGAGAAGCTGGAGCCCCTGGAACAGGGGGGCATGAGCCTCATCCCGGTGCCGCTGTCGGCCCGCGAGGTCGAGCTGTACTACGAGGGCTTCTCCAACGCCACGCTGTGGCCGCTCTACCACGACGTGGTCGCGCCGCCGGTCTTCGACCGGGAGACGTGGGAGGCCTACCGCGCCGTCAACGAGCGCTTCGCCGTCGCCGCGGCCGAGGCCGCCGACGAGGGCGCCGTCGTCTGGGTGCAGGACTACCAGCTCCAGCTCGTGCCCGCCATGCTCCGCAAGCTCCGGCCCGACCTGCGGATCGGCTTCTTCCTGCACATCCCGTTCCCCCCGGTCGAGCTGTTCTGGCGGCTGCCCTGGCGCAAGGAGCTCGTCGAGGGTCTGCTCGGGGCCGACCTCGTCGGCTTCCAGCTGCCCGGCGGCGCCGCCAACTTCCGCCGGCTCTGCCGCCGCCTGCTCGGCCTGCCGTACAAGGGGAACGAGATCTTCGTGGAGGACCGGACCGTCACCACGCAGGCGTTCCCGATCTCCGTCGACTTCGGCGAGCTCGACTCGCTGGTGCGCGAGCCGCACATCATCCAGCGCGCCAAGGAGATCCGGGCCGAGCTCGGCGACCCCGAGCACATGCTGCTCGGCGTGGACCGCCTCGACTACACCAAGGGCATCGGCCAGCGCCTGGAGGCGTTCGGCGAGCTGCTCAAGGAGGGGACGCTCGCCCCCAACGAGGCGGTGTTCGTGCAGATCGCCACGCCCAGCCGGGAGCGGGTCGAGGAGTACAAGCGGCTGCGCGACGACATCGAGCTCCAGGTGGGCCGGATCAACGGCGAGCACGCGATGCTCGGCCTGCAGCCCATCCAGTACTTCCACCAGTCGTACGGCCGCGAGGAGCTGGCCGCGCTCTACCTGGCCGCCGACGTCATGGTCGTCACGCCCCTGCGCGACGGCATGAACCTCGTCGCCAAGGAGTATGTCTCCTGCCACCAGGACCTGCACGGCGCTCTCGTGCTCAGCGAGTTCACCGGGGCCGCGGACGAGCTGCGCCAGGCGTACCTGGTCAACCCGTACGACATAGAGGACGTCAAGCGGCAGATGATCGCCGCCATGCGGGCCACGCCGCACGAGTTGTCCCGGCGGATGCGCACGATGCGCCGCCGGGTCGCCACCTACGACGTGGACCGCTGGGCGAGCGAGTTCCTCACGGCACTCGAGTCACCTGCTTCACCGACCGCCACGCCTCATAGCGCTTCTTGGCAGTCCGATTGACCACGATCTGCGCCACCGACATGCCGACGCCCATGAGCACCGCGTAGCCGATGGCCTCGCCCATGCCGACCTCGGGGGAGTCGGGATCGACAGGCGGCTCCTTGCCCGTCGCCTTCACCCAGACGAACCCGAGGGCCTTGCGCGCCACCCACGCGGTCGCCAGTCCCATCAGCCCGCCGATGACCCGCCAGGCCAGGTCCGGCCTCTCATCTGCCATACGGACGTCTCCTTCCCCTCTGTAACGAACCCTAGTCTGCAACGCTGGCGTGACCCGCGAAGCCGTACCATATGGAGGCATGACTCAACAGCGACTACGCCATGCCGCCATGCCGGAAAAACCGTCTCTCGACGGCTTGGAGCAGGTATGGGTAGCCCGCTGGGAGCAGGAGGGCACCTACCGCTTCGACCGGTCGAAGACGCGTGAGCAGATCTACTCGATCGACACGCCCCCTCCGACCGTCTCCGGCTCGCTCCACGTGGGTCACGTCTTCTCCTACACCCACACCGACACCATCGCCCGTTTCCAGCGGATGCGCGGGCGTGAGGTGTTCTACCCCATGGGCTGGGACGACAACGGCCTGCCCACCGAGCGCCGCGTGCAGAACCACTTCGGCGTCCGCTGTGACCCCTCGGTGCCCTACGACCGCGACTTCACACCTCCCGCCAAGCCCGACCCCAAGCGGCAGGTGCCGATCTCGCGGGGCAACTTCATCGAGCTGTGCGAGCGGCTGACCACCGAGGACGAGAAGGCGTTCGAGGACCTGTGGCGCCGCCTCGGGCTGTCGGTCGACTGGTCCATGACGTACGCCACCATCGACGGCGCCGCGCGGGCCGCCTCCCAGCGGGCGTTCCTGCGCAACCTCGCCCGCGGCGAGGCGTACATGGCCGAGGCGCCGACGCTGTGGGACGTCACCTTCCGCACCGCCGTCGCCCAGGCCGAGCTGGAGGACCGCGAGTGGCCGGGCGCGTTCCACCGGATCTCCTTCTACGGCGAGAAGGGGCCCATCTGGATCGAGACCACCCGGCCCGAGCTGATCCCCGCCTGCGTGGCGCTGGTCGCCCACCCCGACGACGAGCGCTACCAGCCGCTGTTCGGCACGTCGGCGCTGTCGCCGCTGTTCGGCGTCGAGGTGCCGGTCCTCGCCCACCACCTCGCCGAGCCGGACAAGGGCTCCGGCATCGCGATGATCTGCACGTTCGGCGACCTGACCGACGTCACCTGGTGGCGCGAGCTCGGGCTGCCCACCCGGCCCGTCATCGGCCGCGACGGGCGGCTGCTGCCCGAGCCCCCGGAGGGCGCCGAGCGCGAGCCGTACGAGCAGCTGGCCGGAAAGACGGTCCACAGCGCCCGCGAGCGCATCGTGGAGCTGCTGCGCGAGTCCGGCGACCTCGACGGCGAGCCGCGGCCGGTCCAGCGCACGGTCAAGTTCTACGAGAAGGGCGACCGGCCCCTGGAGATCGTCACCACCCGCCAGTGGTACATCCGCAACGGCGGGCGCGACGCCGAGCTGCGCGAGCGGCTGCTCGGCCGGGGCTCGGAGCTGAGCTGGCACCCGCCGCACATGCGGGTCCGCTACGACAACTGGGTGCAGGGCCTGGCCGGCGACTGGCTGATCTCCCGGCAGCGCTTCTTCGGCGTGCCGTTCCCCGTCTGGTACCCGCTGGACGACGCCGGCGAGCCCGACCACACCCGGCCGCTGCTGCCGCCCGAGGACCTGCTGCCGGTGGACCCGTCGTCGCAGGTCCCCGACGGCTACACCGAGGACCAGCGGGGCAAGCCCGGCGGGTTCGTCGGCGACCCGGACGTCATGGACACCTGGGCCACCTCCTCCCTCACGCCGGAGATCGCGGGCGGGTGGGAGCGCGACCCCGACCTGTTCGCGCGGGTCTTCCCGATGGACCTGCGCCCGCAGGCCCACGAGATCATCCGCACCTGGCTGTTCTCCACCGTGGTCCGGGCCCATCAGGAGTTCGGCGCGCTGCCGTGGAGCGACGTGTCCATCTCCGGATGGATCCTCGACCCCGACCGCAAGAAGATGTCCAAGTCCAAGGGCAACGTCACGACGCCGCTCGGGCTGCTGGAGGAGTACGGCTCCGACGCGGTCCGCTACTGGGCGGCCAGCGGGCGGCCCGGCACCGACACCGCGTTCGACACCGGGCAGATCAAGGTCGGGCGGCGGCTCGCCATCAAGATCCTCAACGCCTCGAAGTTCGTGCTCGGCTTCCCCGAGGCCGACGTCGAGGTGACCGAGCCGCTCGACCTGTCCATGCTGGCCGGGCTGGCCGACGTGGTGGACGAGGCCACCCGGGCGTTCGAGGACTACGACTACACCAGGGCCCTGGAGGCGGCCGAGCGGTTCTTCTGGTCGTTCTGCGACGACTACCTGGAGCTGGTCAAGGCCCGCGCCTACGAGTCCGGCGCGGCCGCCGCCTCCGCCCACGCGGCCCTGCGGCTCGCGCTCGACGCGCTGCTGCGGCTGTTCGCGCCCTTTCTGCCGTTCGTCACCGAGGAGGTGTGGTCGTGGTGGCGGCCCGGCTCCGTCCACCGCTCCGCCTGGCCGGCCGTCGAGCGCGGGACCGGCGACCCGGCCGTGCTGACCGTGGCCTCCGAGGTGCTCCGGCGCGTGCGCAAGGCCAAGTCGGAGGCCAAGCTGTCCATGCGCGCCGAGGTGTCCCGCCTCACGGTGTCCGGACCCGAGGCCGGGCTCGTCCGGCTCGCGCAGGACGACCTGTGCGGGGCGGGCAACGTCGAGGAGTTCGTCCTGCGGGACGGGCCCGAGTTCGCGGTGGAGGTCGCCCTCACCGAGACCGCCTGACGTCCCTGGTGCCCCGGCGCCGGGTGCGCCCGATCGTTCAAGGGCGCGCATCCCGGCGCCGGACGTGCCAGTCTGGGGATGTGCTGAGAGACCGCCCCACCAAGCTCGTGCCTCCCGTGCTGGCCAAGATGGCCGCATGGTCAGGGTGCCTGATCCTCGTCGGCGTGGTGGTCTACTTCTTCGCGCAGGGCGTCGGGCGGCTCAGCTTCGTCGCCCTGCCCGTGGCGGTCGCCCTCCTGCTGACGGCGCTGCTGTTCCCCCTGGCCAGGAGCCTGCGCGAGGCCGGGATGCGGCCCATCTACGCCACCTGGATCACCATGCTGGTCGCGCTGGCCGTGCTCGCCGGCACCGGCTGGCTGGTCGGCGCCCGCGCCACCGAGGAGTTCCCCAACCTCGTCCAGCAGGTCCAGGCGACCTCGCGCGAGGTGCAGAAGTGGCTCATCACCGGCCCGCTGCACCTCAAGCAGGCGCAGATCACCGACTACGTCGACGAGATCGCGAACATGGTCAACACCCAGCGCAGCGCCATCACCGGCACGGTGCTGACCGCGGGCGCCGTCGCCTTCGAGGTGCTCGCCTCGATCGTGCTGCTGCTGTTCGTCACGTTCTTCCTGCTCAAGGACGGCGACCGGATCTGGTCGTGGTTCCTGCGGGCCTTCGGCGAGATGGCGCCGCGCGTCGACCGGGCGGGCCGCGCGGCGTGGACCACGCTCTCGCACTACGTGCAGGGCACCGTGGCCGTCGCCGCCGTCCACGGCCTCATCATGGGCATCGTGCTGGCCGGCATGGGCGTGCCGCTGTGGGCGCCGCTGGCCGTGCTCATCTTCTTCGCCAGCTTCATCCCCATCGTCGGCATCTTCTTCGCCGGCACGGTCGCCACGCTCGTCACACTGGGCGCCAAGGGCCCCGTCTACGCCCTGATCTTCGTCGGCGTCCTCGTGGTCGAGCAGCAGCTGGAGAACCATGTGCTCCAGCCGCTCATCGTCGGCCGGGCCCTCAACTTCCACCCGCTGGCCATCATCCTCGTCCTGGCCGTGGGCGGCATCCTCGGCGGCATCGCCGGGGCGGCGGTCGCCGTCCCGGTCGCGGCGGTGATCTACCGGGCGCTGCCCGAGCTGCGGCACGACCCACCGGCGGCCCTGCCACCGGGAGTGCACGCGGACGAGGACGCCGGGGGAGAGCCGCCCGGTGAGGACGGTGGCGCGGGAGAGCCGACCGGCGACGGCGAGCGTCCCGAGCCGCCGCGGGCGCTTCCCGGCGGCGCCCCCGCCGCGGCGGGAGTGCCAGGCGGCGAAAGGCCGGCCGACAGCGAGTAATCTCGTCACTCGTGACCCGTACCGCTCCACCGGCCTCATGGCCCCGCACGACACTCCACCCGGGCACCGGGTGTGACCGGATCACTCTCCGGAGGGCGTACCTTGAGGCTGAGGGGCGCATCGGCGCCCCGGAGCACCACGACGAGGTGAACCCGTGACCGCGACCGACCGCGACGCGGCGGGGCTCCGGCCCGGAACGCCCACGGACGCCCCGGCCGAGGCTCCGCTGGAGATCCTCATCCAGCGGCTCGACCCCGGCCTGCCGGCG
The DNA here is from genome assembly GCF_040605905.1 of Nonomuraea sp. NPDC005501. NCBI lineage: Bacteria > Bacillati > Actinomycetota > Actinomycetes > Streptosporangiales > Streptosporangiaceae > Nonomuraea > Nonomuraea sp. NPDC005501. The sequence continues at coordinate 16,995 of NZ_JBEXDT010000026.1, forward strand.
CCCTCGTACGCCCATCCGGGCGACGCGGGCGCCGACCTGCGCGCCGCGTGCGACGCCGAGCTCGCGCCCGGCGAGCGCGCGGTGGTGCCGACCGGCGTCGCCATCGCGCTGCCCGACGGCTACGCCGCGTTCGTCCACCCGCGCTCCGGCCTGGCCTCCCGGCACGGCGTCACCCTGGTCAACGCGCCCGGCACGGTCGACGCCGGCTACCGGGGCGAGATCAAGGTGACGATGATCAACACCGACGCCAGGGAGCCGTTCCGGGTGCGGCGCGGCGACCGCATCGCCCAGCTCGTCGTCCAGCGGGTCGAGCGGGCGGCCTTCCGCGAGGTGGCGGAGCTGCCGGGGTCGGCGCGGGGCGCGGGCGGGTTCGGCTCGACGGGGCGCTGACCGGGGTCCGGCCGCCGACAGGGTTCACAGAGCACTGACCAGGGAGAGTGAGAGACGTGTTCCGACGCCGTCGTCGCGAGCATCCGCAGGGGCCGGCCGACTCGGCCAAGGCCCCGGCCGAGCCCATGCGCGAGTCCGGTCCGTGGGACTCCGACGAGCCCCACCCCGAGCACGACCGGGTCGACCTCGGTGGCCTGCTGCTTCCGCACAACCCCGACTTCGATGTACGGCTGGCCTCCGTCGGCGACCAGCACATCGGTGTCGTCGTCATCCACGACGACAGCACGCTCCAGCTCCAGGCGCTGGCCGCGCCCCGGTCCATGGGGCTGTGGGACGAGGTCAGGATCAAGATCACTCAGCAGGTGCCGTCCCTCCAGGAGCGCGAGGGACCGTTCGGCACCGAGCTGAGCGGCGAGATCACCGCCGACGGCCAGACCCGCCAGGCGCGCTACCTCGGGGTCGACGGGCCCCGCTGGTTCCTGCTCGCCGTCGTCCACGGCCCGGCCGCCGCCGACGAGGCCCTCGCCGCGCCGTTCCTCGACTTCCTGCGCGACGTCGTCGTCGTCCGCGGCACCGAGCCGATGGCGCGCGAGGAGCCGATCGCGCTGCGCCGCCCCAACGAGCACGGCGTCCCGGACGAGGACCGGACGGGCCTCAACCCGTTCCGGCGCGGACCTGAGATCAGCGAGATTCGCTGACGGCCTCCCATCGCATAGGCTGTTTCATCATGACTACGGCAGGGACTCCCAAACGGGGGTTGCGCGGGTTCTTCAGTCGGCTGGCCTCACCCCAGTCCGAGATCGAGGCGCAGATGCTGCGCCAGGACGCCGAGCAGACGGGCGCGACGCCGATCGCCTCGTGTGGCGGCAGACGCCGGTTCTGTGTAGCCGGTACGCTACGTACGGTGACGTTGCGGCCGAGGGGAGGAGCCCCCGCGCTCGAGGCGGAGCTGTACGACGGGTCCGACGTGATCGACCTGGTCTGGCTCGGCCGCCGCAAGATCGCGGGCATCGAGCCCGGCCGGATCGTCAAGGCCGAGGGCCTGGTGAGCATGCAGGACGGCCGCAAGGTGATGTTCAATCCGCGCTACGAGCTGCGCCCAGGGAGTTGATCAGGTGAAGGCCGAGGCCGGAGACGCCGCCCACGACACCGTGGAGGCAGCCGTTCGAGCCCAGCTCTCCAAGGCGTTCGGCGGCGTGCGGGGCATCATCGAGGCGGCGGTGCCGACGGCGGCGTTCACGCTGGCCTGGATCTCCACCGAGGAGCTGAAGCTGTCGCTCATCGTCAGCGTCTCGCTGTCGGTGCTGCTGCTGCTCGCGCGGGTCCTGCAGCGCTCGACTCCGCAGTTCGTCATCAACAGCCTGATCGGCATCGCGATCGGCGCCTTCTTCGCCAGCCGCACCGGCGACGCCAAGGACTACTTCCTGCCGGGCATCCTGTGGAACGGCGCCTACGCGGTGGCCATGCTGCTGTCCGTCGTCGCCCGCTGGCCCGTGGTCGGGTTCCTCATCGGCTCGGTGACCGGCGACCCGACGGGGTGGCGCAAGGACCCGGGCGTCGTCCGGCTCTGCTCCCGGCTGACGTGGCTGCTCATGATCCCGTGCGTGGTGCGGGTGGCGGTGCAGCTTCCGGTCTACCTGTTCGGCGGGGACGAGGCGGTGGCGGCGCTGGGCGTCACCAAGATCGCCATGGGGTGGCCGCTGCAGATAGCGGCCCTGACCGCCATGATCTGGGTCCTCGGCCGCGGCCGCACCCCGATCAACCCCGTCGCCCCGGTCTGACCCGCCCCCACCCCACGAGAAGCCGTGAGGGCCGGTCCCGCCGTGCCGGCGGGACCGGTTCAGTGCTGCGACAGCAGGTGGGCGAGCTCCTGCTCGACCTCCTGGGTGGCGACGAACAGCAGCTCGTCGCCCGCCTCCAGCGGGTCGTCGTCGGAGGGCACCAGCACGCTGCCCTCGCGCAGGATCGCCACGAGCGCCGAGTCGGCCGGCCACGGCACCGAGCCGGCCCGCTGGCCCACCACCGGCGCGTCCTCGGCCAGCGTGAGCTCCACCAGGTTGGCCTGCCCCTGGCGGAACGTCAGCAGCCGCACCAGGTCGCCGACGCTGACCGCCTCCTCGACGAGCGCGCTCAGCAGGCGCGGCGTCGAGACGGCCACGTCCACGCCCCACGACTCGTTGAACAGCCACTCGTTGTTGGGATGGTTGATCCGGGCGACCACCCTCGGCACGCCGTACTCGGTCTTGGCCAGCAGCGACACCACCAGGTTGACCTTGTCGTCGCCGGTGGAGGCGACGACCACGTGGCAGTTGTTCAGGCCCGCCTCGTCCAGCGAGGCGATCTCACAGGCGTCGGCCAGCAGCCACTCCGCCCGCGGCACGCTGTCGATCTTGATGGCCTTGGGATCCACGTCGATGAGGAGAATCTCGTGCCCGTTCTCCAGCAGCTCGGCGGCGATGGACCGGCCCACGGCCCCGGCCCCCGCGATCGCGACGCGCATCAGTCGTCCTTCTCCGGTGCGGCGGCGAGCACCTTGTTGATCCGGTCCATGTCGTTCTCGGCGGCCATGACGTGCAGGATGTCGCCCTCCTGGAGCACCGTGTCGTCCGCGACGACCAGCGACTCGCCCATCCGGTTGATGAACGCGGCCCGGCACCTCGCCCTGGGCTCCAGGTCGACGGCGCGCGTGCCGACCCAGGACGGGTGGACGGGCACCTCGGCCAGGACGACCCGGCCGGTCGGGTCGCGCCACAGCGGCTCGGCCCCCTCCGGCAGGATGCGCCGCAGGATCTGGTCGGCCGTCCAGCGCACGGTGGCCACCGTGGGGATGCCCAGCCGCTGGTAGACCTCGGCCCGGCGAGGGTCGTAGATCCGGGCCACGACGTTGTCCACACCGAACGTCTCCCGGGCCACCCGGGCCGAGATGATGTTGGAGTTGTCCCCGCTGGAGACGGCCACGTACGCGGTGGCGGACTCGATGCCGGCGTCGGTGAGCACGTCGCGGTCGAAGCCGATGCCCGTCACCCGCCGGCCGCGGAACCCCGCCCGCAGCCGGCGGAACGCCTGCGGATCGCGGTCGATGATCGCGACCGAATGGCCGCCGTCTTCGAGAATGTGAGCCAGGGTCGATCCGACCCGCCCGCATCCCATGATCACTATATGCATACTCCCCCGCATCTCGCGGTCGGCCGGTTGCTCGACACCAGTATGGCCTGATAGGGGAGCGCTCGGCTGCGTGGCCGAATCGGGGACTAGGCTCTGGTTACGTGGCGAAGGTGACAGATCTTCTGAAACGCGTCCTGGTAGGCCGGGCGCTGCGGAGCGGGCAGCTGCACGAGCAGCTGCTGCCCAAGCGCATCGCGCTGCCGGTGTTCGCCAGCGACGCCCTGTCCTCCGTGGCGTACGCGCCGCAGGAGATCCTCGTCATCCTCTCGCTGGCCGGCGTCTCGTTCTACAGCTACAGCCCGTGGATCGCGCTCGCCGTGGTGCTGGTCATGCTGACGGTCGTCGCGTCGTACCGGCAGAACGTCCACGCCTATCCCAGCGGCGGCGGCGACTACGAGGTGGCCACCACCAACCTCGGGAAGAATGCCGGGCTCACCGTGGCCAGCGCCCTCATGGTCGACTACGTGCTGACCGTGGCCGTGTCCGTGGCCAACGGCGTCGACTACGTGGGCGCCACCATCCCGTTCGTCGCCGAGAACAAGCCCGCGGTCGCCATCACCATCGTCATCCTGCTCACCGTGGTCAACCTGCGCGGCCTGCGCGAGTCGGGCGCCGCCTTCGCCGTCCCGACGTACGCGTTCATGGTCGCGGTGATCGGCCTCGTCCTGTGGGGCGGGTTCCGGCTGCTGGTGCTCGGCGACCAGCTGCACGCGCCCAGCGCCGACTTCGACATCGTCCCGGAGCAGAGCGACCTGGCGGGGTTCGCCGCCGCCTTCCTCGTGCTGCGGGCGTTCTCCTCCGGCTGCGCGGCGCTGACCGGCGTCGAGGCCATCAGCAACGGCGTGCCGGCCTTCCGCAAGCCCAAGAGCAAGAACGCCGCGACCACCCTGCTCATGATGGGCCTGGTCGCGATCACCATGTTCGGCGGCATCATCGCGCTCGGCCTGGCCTCCGGGGTGAAGGTGGCCGAGCCGTCCGTGGTGGCGACCGACCTGCTCAGGCCCGACGGGACGCCCGTCGGCCCCGGCTACTACCAGCAGCCGATCATCTCCCAGGTGGCCGACGCGGTCTTCGGCGGCGGCTCGGCGCCGTTCGTGGTGATCTCCGCGGTGACGGCCCTCATCCTGTTCCTGGCGGCCAACACCGCCTTCAACGGCTTTCCGGTGCTCGGCTCGATCCTGGCCCAGGACCGCTACCTGCCGCGCCAGCTGCACACCCGCGGCGACCGCCTCGCGTTCTCCAACGGCATCGTCCTCCTCGCCCTCGGCGCCTGCCTGCTGCTGTGGGGGTTCCAGGCCGACGTCAGCCGCCTGCTGAACCTCTACATCGTCGGCGTCTTCGTCTCCTTCACCCTCAGCCAGACCGGCATGGTCATCCACTGGACGCGCCACCTGAAGACCGAGACCGACCCGCAGGTCCGCCACCGGATGCACCGCTCGCGCACCATCAACTTCTTCGGCGGCGTCATGACCGGCATCGTGCTCGTCGTCGTGCTGCTCACCAAGTTCCTGGTCGGCGCGTGGATCGTGTGCCTGGCGATGCCGGTCCTGTTCCTCATGATGAAGGGCATCCGCCGGCACTACGACAACGTGGCGGCCGAGCTGGAGATCACCGGCGAGTACGACGCGTCGATGCTGCCCGCGCGCAACCACGCCATCGTGCTCGTCTCCAAGATCCACAAGCCCACCATGCGGGCCCTCGCCTACGCCCGCGCCACCCGGCCGTCCACGTTGGAGGCCGTCAGCGTGGGCGTGGAGGGCCCCGAGGCGCGCCAGCTCCAGGACGAGTGGGAGCGCCGCGGCATCCCGGTGCCGCTCAAGATGCTCGACTCGCCGTACCGGGAGATCACCCAGCCGATCCTCGACTACGTCAAGACGCTGCGCCGACGCTCGCCGCGCGACGTGGTGACGGTCTTCATCCCCGAGTACGTGGTCGGGCACTGGTGGGAGCACCTGCTGCACAACCAGAGCGCGCTGCGGCTGAAGGCCCGGCTGCTGTTCAAGCCCGGCGTGATGGTGACGAGCGTGCCGTGGCAGCTCCACTCCTCCGACCGGCTCAAGGGCCGCCCGGAGCCGTACGCTCCTGGCTCGGTGCGGCGCTCCTGGGACGACGTCGCCAAGGACAAGGAGATCCAGACCGGCTGACGGCCGGCGGGGCCTTCGACGTGCGGGACCCGCGCGGGCGGGGCATAGGGTGTCGATGTGGAAGTGGAACAGGCATCTTTGGAGCTCACGGTCGGCCCGGTCGCGCACGGAGGCTGGTGCGTCGCCCGGCACGAAGGGCGCGTGGTGTTCGTCCGGCACGCGCTGCCGGGCGAGCGCGTCGTCGCCGCCGTGACCGAGGAGACCTCCCGCTTCCTCCGCGCCGACGCCGTGGAGATCCTGGAGCCCTCCCCCGACCGCGTCGTGCCGCCCTGCCCCTACGCCGGCCCCGGCCGGTGCGGCGGCTGCGACTGGCAGCACGCGACTCTGGAGGCCCAGCGCGCGCTCAAGGCCGAGGTGGTGGCCGAGCAGTTGCGCAGGCTCGCCGGCATCGACCGGAAGGTCGTGGTGGAGGAGGTGCCGGGCGCGCCGGACGGCCTCGGCTGGCGCACCCGTGTCCAGCTCGCCGTACGACCGGACGGGGCGCCGGGCTTCCGCAAGCACCGCTCCCACGACATCCAGCCCGTCGACGCGTGCCTGATCGCCCACCCGGAGGTGGAGGCGGTCGGCGCGGAGCTGCATGAGTGGCCCGGGGCGGCGGGCGTCGAGGTGATCGCCTCCGCGGGCGGCGACCGCGCCGTGGTGGTCAAGCCGCGCCCGCGCCGCACGGTGCCCGTGCCCGACCTCGACGCGCCGGCCTCGATCCTGCTCGACCAGGGCAAGGGCCGCACGGTGCCGCGCCACGGCTCGGGCGTGCTGCGCGAACGGGTCGGCGACCGGGAGTTCCGGGTGTCGGGCAGCGGCTTCTGGCAGGTCCACCCCGGCGCCGCGGAGACCCTGCTGGACGCGGTCCTGACCTTCGCCGCCCCGGAGCCGGGGGAGTGGGCGCTCGACCTCTACTGCGGGGTGGGCCTGTTCGCCGCCGGCCTGGCCGAGGCGGTGGGACCGGAGGGAGCCGTCTTCGGCCTGGAGTCGGACGCGGCGGCGGTCCGCGACGCCCGCGCCAACCTCCGCGACCTCCCGCAGGCGCGCGTGGAGCGGGGCCGGGTCGAGGAGGCCCTGGACCGCTTCCAGATCGAACGCGCCGACGTGGTCGTGGTGGACCCGCCCCGCGCCGGCCTCGGCCGCGAGGTGGTGGACCGCGTCGCGGGCCTGGAGGCGCCACGCATCGTCTACGTCTCCTGCGACCCGGCCACCCTGGCCCGCGACCTGGCCTGGCTGGACGAGCGCGGCTACGGCCTCACGGACCTGCGCGCCTTCGACGCCTTCCCGATGACCCACCACGTGGAGTGCGTGGCGCTACTGGTGAAGAAGGCGGTCTAGCCTCTGGTCGAACGTCACAGCGCGCTGGGGCGGCCACGGTCAACGATGTGAAGGGGAACGTCCTGCTCGATCCGGGCCAGGACAGCCAGCGCGTTGCCGCCCTGGGCGGCGGCGTACTCCGCCTCCGTCAACGCCGCGACCTGAAGGAACGTGAGCGCGCCGTTCGGTGTTTCGATGGTGCCCAGTTCCGGGTCGACAGCGAAGGCCAGGGCCGCGAGCTCCGTCGGGGTGTTCTCAGGCAGGCCCGGATGGTCGTTGAAGAAACCGGGGGCGACGTGGATGGTGTGCCCGGGGGAGAAGGGGCGTTGGACGATCACGTATCTGGCCAGTTGCTGGAGGATGACGGCCGCCCACATCGGAGGTGCGGCGTCCTCGGGGTCCTTGGCCACGCGCAGGCTGAACTCGATGCCCCAGCCCGACAGCTCGGCTATGTCGCTGGTCTTGTCGTACAACTCTGACAAGCCGCAGCCGACCATGTGCCAGTGAGGGCGTGGGTCGTCGTGGTCGTAGTTGCGAATGGCGTCCAGGGGGTCAGGGCCGCCCAGGGAGTAGGGGCGTTCCGGCGCCCAGTCGGGCCATTGAGTGTCGCGGCCGTAGTGCTCACGGAGCACGGCGTTGATGGCATCCCAACCATTGATCGGTTGCGCAGTATTGATCATCGACCGAATATTACTGGCGAGTCTCCAACTTCGTGGCCATCAGCGCCAAGTCGGGCATCCGGCGTCGCCTCTCCGGGGATCGACCCGATCTTGCTCTGGGTCAAGAAATGAGACAGCATCCAGTCATGATCAAGCGATGGCTGGAGATGACCCGGGCCGACAACCGGCCGGTAGCCGTGTCCACGCGTGTCGTGGTCCTCGTGGTGATCGCCATCGCGTTGGCGCTGCTCATCCTCGGCAACGTGCCGCCCGACCCGGCCTGGCAATAGCGGCAGCAGCGCCCGTGCACCAGGCGAGGGAGATCTTGACGCCCTCGGCATGTCCGGGGTGGACACCCAGGCGCGTGGCCGGTTTTTGTCGGTGCTGTTCGGCATCATCGCTGCAACGATCAAGGAGTGGCGATGGCGACCGACCCCCTCGCCCCGTTCCGCTGGCTGGCGGTTCCGGCGGGGCACGAGGACAACCTGTTCGACGAGATCTTCTGCGTTTCCTTTCTCCGTGGACTTGAACCAGCCGAGGTGCTGCGCCGCTTCGCGAAGCCGGAGGCGCGGCAGGGGACGCCTCAAGGGCTGCCGCAGGGACGGCAGATGAGCCTGGACGAGTACGGTCATGCGGCGTTCGAGTTCGGCGACAGGTACTGCGGCGCGCTGGGCGGTGGACACGTGGGAGTCGTCCAGGCGGGGGACTGGTGCGTGTCCCTCGAACTCTTCGGCTGGGAGGCCGCCACGGGAGACACCCTGGCCAGACTGTCCTCCGGCTGTGAAGTGGTGGCCGTTCTACGCCACGACTACGCCAACCACCATGTCGCCTACGCAATCGACGGGGAGACCGTCACCGGTTTCAACCCGCGCTGGCCGGACAAGCGGTCGGGCTGTGATCCGGATCGGCTCAACCCGTTCATGCGCGAGGTCGGCCTTCCCCTGGAGCCGGCGACCGGCGGTGACGACCGGCACGACCTCTACGCCACCGCGATCGCGCGGTCGTTCCACCTGGCGGCGAGGATCACCGGTGTCGTGCTCACACCGGACATGCTGACGGGGCCGCTCCTGGTGGGCCCGGTACAGGGCACCTGAAATCGGATGGCGGTGCCGGGGTGGGTGTCGTTAGGGTCGCGGCGTGATCTACGAGGACCCTCTGGCGTACCTGCTCGGCATCGAAGGCGTCGCCCTGTTGCGCTCGTTCACCGGCCAGTCCGACCGCGGCTTCGTCGAGGCGCGCGTCGCCGAGATCCGCCGGCTGCTCGACGACGAGGCGCTGGCGGACGCGGGCGTGGAAGTCGCGCGGGTGGACGCGGTGGAGGGCTATCGCATCTGGTCGCGCACCTATGACGGGCCCAACGGGCTGTTCGCCATCGACGAGCCCGTCGTCGGGCAGATCCTCGACGCGCTTCCGGCGGGCGTCGCCCTGGACGCCGCGTGCGGCACCGGCCGGGTGGCGGCGTCCCTGGCCGGGCGAGGCCATCAGGTCATCGGCGTGGACGGCTCGCCCGACATGCTGGCGCGGGCACGGGACCGGGTCCCGCAGGGAGAGTTCCTGGTCGGCGACCTGCTGGGCCTGCCGGTGCCGGACGACGCCGTGGACCTCGTGGTCTGCTCCCTGGCGCTGACGCATGTCCCGTCGCTGCGACCGGTGATGGCCGAGTTCGCCAGGGTGCTGCGCCCGGGAGGACACCTGGTGGTCTCCGACATGCATCCCGAGGGAGTCGCCCGGGGCTTCGTTCCGCCCGTACGGCGGGAGGACGGGCAGCCGGGGCGGATAGCCACCTACCGGCACCCCCTCGGCGACTACCTGCGCGCCGCCCTGGCGGCGGGGCTGCAGGTGCGCCGCTGCGAGGAGCCCCGCCTGCCGGAAGCGGAGCACCCGCGGCCGGCCGAGACGCCGTCCACGGCGCAGGCGCTGGAGACCTGGGACGTGTGGCCGTGGTCCCTGACGGACCTGGTGCCCGAGGCCGCGAGGGCCGCGCATGGCGACGTGCCGGCGATGGTCGTCTGGCACTTCCAGCTGTCCCCGGCGGGAGACTGAGCCGCGAGTTTCTCCCGAGGCGCATAGATGGCCCACCAGGGCGGGCATGTCTCTACCCGGCCCCGCAGGTGCGGGCCGCCCGCCATCGGCCCGGATGGCAGGCTGACTCCCGGTGGCCGGGCCCTTACGGAACGGGGCGGCGCGGGCGGCTGCGAACGTCTCCCGCGTAGACCCCGGGCACGGCCACAGGCAGGCAGTCTCCCCTCGGAAGGAGCACGAATGAGCAACCGTGTCGTCGCGCGAAGGCTCAACGACCACGTCGAGATCCACCACGTCGACAGGCCGGACGTGGTGCTGGAGGTCCCGCGCAAGGACTTCGCCGACCTGATCGCCGCGGTCACGCCGCTGGAGGCCGAGGTCACGGAGTCCGCGGCCTGACGCCAAGGACCACCTGCCGGAGCCCCCGCCGCCCACGCGGCGGGGGCTTCCGCCTGCCTGCGCCCGTGACTCCCTGCCAGGTAAGGGGTGGCCCTTCCCGGCTGTTTCGGTCATCCATTCGGCGGAAAAGCGGATGGCGGTGGTCATGTGGGGCGTACGGTGCGCCACATGCGCCGTCAGCCGACCTCCTCCAAGACGCCGGAACCGCAGGCTTTCGCACCCGCCGAGACGGGTGGAGGACAACGCAGGACGCGGGTCCTCGCGGTGGCGGGCACGGCGCTCGTGGCCGGCGTGAGCGTCGTCCTGGTCGTGACGAGCCTCGCCCCCGAGACGGCCGGGCCTGACCAGGCGTACCTGCACCGCCTTGAGCGGATCGCCCCATGGCTGGCGCCCGAGGAGGGCGCCGCGCTGAGCCGGGCCCGCGCCACCTGCCGCGACATCCTGGACGGCAAGCCGGGGGAGGAACTGGCGAGCGACGCCCAGGAGCGCTTCACCGACGTGACCCGGGAGCAGGCCGCCCAGATCGTGGAGGCGGTCAAGGAGTGGTGCCCTCCACCGGCGACCTCCTTCGTGAACTGAGCTCTCGTCCGCCACACTGAGCCCATGGAATACGTCGGCCGGGTGCCCGCCCCGCCGCTCGACCGGTTCATCGACGACATCTACTGCCTGACCGGGGTGCCGCGCCACCCCCGGATGAACGTCCCGCCGATGCCGTCGGCACACCTGTTCGTCAACCTGGGCGAACCCGCCCGTCTGTGGGATCGCGACCCTTCAGCGCTGCCGGCGGTGCTCACCGATGGGTGGTTCATGGGTGTACGGACCAGGCGTTTCCTCCTCGAGTACCCCGCACGGGTGCGGCTCGTCGGGGTGCACTTCAAGCCTTGGGGACTTTCGCCGTTCGTCGACATGCCGGCGACCGAGCTGCGGGACCGATGGGTGCCGGTCGACGCCGTCTGGCGACGGTCCTCGGACCGGATCCGCAACCGGCTCGGCGACAGCGCATCGGCCACCGAGACCCTGCGGGTGGTGGAGGAGGAGCTGCGGTCGCGACTGGCCGAGGCGCCGTCGCGCGGTCTCGACCTGGTCCAGCACGCGGGCGGGCGGTTGGCGACCTCGCACGGCGCGCTCCCGGTCGGTGCGCTGACCGACGCAGCCGGGGTGAGTGGCAATCACCTGGCCACGCAGTTCAAGTCCCATGTCGGGATCACCCCCAAGCGGGTGGCGCGGATCTACCGCTTCGCGCGGCTGATCCTTTCCGTGGACCCCCTGCGTCCGGTCGACTGGTCGGAGCTCGCCCAAACGGCGGGCTACTTCGACCAGGCCCACTTCAGCAAGGAGTTCAAGGACTTCACCGGCCACACCCCCACGGAATACCTGGACCTGCGGCGCCGATTCCCCGCCGAGCGAGGGTTCCCGCCGGACAGCGGCCCGATGCCCGCTGATTGATTTTTTACAAGCCCGGCAGCCCCCCGGCACGACAGGATCGGAGGCGAACGCGCAGGACGACTCCAGGAGGACCCGTGGGCACAGTGATCATGCACAACGTGGTGTCGGTGGACGGCTTCATCGCCGACGAGAAGGACGACGTCGGATCCCTCCACGACTGGTACTTCAGCGGGGACACCCCGATCACCGAAGGCGGCGACCAGGAGTACGACCATTCCGGAACGGGAAACCGCCTCAAGGTCTCACGCGCGTCGGTGGAGTACGTCCGGCCGATGTGGGAGTCGATCGGTGTGATCGTGATGGGCCGCACCCTGTTCGACCTGGTGAACGGCTGGGAGGGCAAGCCGCCCGCGGGCGACCACGTGGTCGTGGTGTCCCACCGGCCCAAGCCCGAGGGCTGGCACCCCGAGGCGTCGTACCATTTCGTCGATGACGTGACGGCAGCGATCGACAAGGCCCAGGAGCTCGCCGGGGAGCGGACCATCGGTGTGAACGCCGGCGAAGTAGGCGGCCAGATCCTCGCGGCGGGTCTCGTGGACGAGGTGGCGATGGACGTGGTGCCGGTGGTGTTCGGGTCGGGCAAACGCTTCTTCGGCAGCATCGAGGGGCAGCATCTCCTGGAGGACCCGCACGTGGTCATCCAGGGCGACCGGGTGCTGCACCTGAAGTTCAAGGTACGCCGATAGGCCGGTGGGCGCCCACGGCCGACCCGATTCCACCAGGCGGCTCGACCCGGGCGCCGCCCGGCCTACAGGCGGGGGTCCACCGGCTCCGACTCCAGGGCCAGGACGGCGAAGACCGGCTCATGGACGCGCCAGGCCGCCTCGCCCTCGCACAGCCGGGCCAGCGACTCCAGCCCCAGCGCGTACTCCCGCAGCGCCATCGCCCGCTTCTTGCCCAGGAAGCGCCTGCGCAGCACGTCCAGCGACTCCGTGTAGTCCGGCCCGTAGATGATGCGCAGGTACTCGCGGCCCCGCACCTTCACCCCCGGCTGGACCCGTCCCGGCGTGTACGCGGCCGGCTTGACCACCATGCCCTCGCCCCCGGCCGCCGTCAGCGACTCCCACCAGGCCACCGCCTCGGCGCGCGACTGCGCCGAGTCCAGCGACACGAACAGGTGGCGCGTGTGCGTGATCAGCGGCGAGTCCAGCCGCGCCAGCGTGGACAGGTGCCAGGCGTGCGGCTCCAGCGCCGTGGCCCGCCCCTCGCAGGCGAGGATCTGGAACGGCGCCACCCGTACCCCGTCCAGCCCGTCGACCGGCCAGCAGTAGCGGGCGTAGGCGTCGCGGAACAGGGCAGCGTTGGTGGAGCGGCGCCGGGTGCGGGACAACAGTCCGCCCACATCCGCCCCGCGCCCGGCCGCCGCTTCGAGCGCCGACACGGCCTCGGGCAGCGCCACCCGCGCCGCCGCGCCCACCGAGGCGTACTGCGTCCTGATCAGCTCGCCCGCCTTGGCCGACCAGGGCAGCAGCTCGCAGTCGAGCACCACCCAGTCGGAGCCGAGCTCCGCCCACAGCGGCGCGCACGCCTCCCGCAGCCTCTCGACGAGCGGCCCGTTGTCGTGGAAGAACGGGCGTCCGGTACGCGTGTAGACGGCCCCCGTGCTGCCGTCGGTGACGCCGAACCTGTCCCGCGCCACCTCCGGCGTCCTCGCCAGGACGGCCACGGCCCGCGAGCCCATGTGCTTCTCCTCGCACACGACCTCGCCCACCCCGGCGGCGGCGAACTCCGCGAACGCCTCGGCCGGGTGCTCCAGGTAGCCGTCCAGCGTGGACGTCTCCGGCGGCGCCATCGTCGGCGGCAGGTACACGAGCCAGCGCGGGTCCACCGTGAACCGGCTCATCACCTCCAGCGCGGCCGCGGCGTTCTCCTCCATCACCTTGACCCGCGCGCCGAAGCGCGTCTCGACGTACCGGGTGCCCCGCACGTCGTCGACGCTCAGCATGTTCGGCTCGCGTGCGGGGCCGCCGAGCGGCTTGACCGGCTCGTACCAGACCTTCCGGGCCGGCACCTGCACCAGCTCCCGCTCCGGGTAGCGCAGCGCCGTCAGCTCGCCGCCGAACACGCAGCCCGTGTCGAGGCAGATCGTGTTGTTGACCCACTCGGGCCGCACGGTCGGGGTGTGGCCGTAGACGACCATGGCCCGGCCCCGGTAGTCGTCGGCCCACGGGTAGCGCACCGGCAGGCCGTACTCGTCGGTCTCGCCGGTCGTCTCGCCGTACAGGGCGAAGGAACGGACCCGGCCGGACGCGCGCCCGTGGTACGCCTCCTTCAGGCCCGCGTGCGCGACGACGAGCCGGCCGCCGTCGAGCCGGTAGTGGCTGATCAGCCCGTCCATGAACGCCCGCGCCCGCTCCGCGAACTCCGGCGGCTCGGCGGCGAGCTGGTCCAGCGACTCCTGGAGACCGTGCGTCGCCCTGACGTTGCGGCCGTTGAGCGCGCGCACCAGCTTCTGCTCGTGGTTGCCGGCCACGCACAGCGCCGTGCCCGCCTCGACCATGTCCATGACCAGCCGCAGCACGCCCGGAGTGTCGGGGCCGCGGTCCACCAGGTCGCCGACGAACACCGCGGTCCGCCCCTCCGGGTGCCGCACCCCCTGCCAGCCGAGCCGCGCGAGCAGCTCCTCCAGCTCGGCGCGGCAGCCGTGCACGTCGCCGATGACGTCGAACGGCCCGGTCAGCTCACGCCTGTCCGACCACGCCTTCTCGTACGTCACGGTGGCGCTCTCGACGGCGTCGAGGCCGCGCAGCACGTGGACCTTGCGGAAGCCGTCCCTGGAGATCTTGGACAGCGAGCGGCGCAGCTCCTTGCGCTGCCGGATCACCACGCCGGCCCCGAAGTCACGGTCGGGACGGGTGGCGTTGCGCTGGATGGCCGTCTCCTCGGGCACGTCCAGCACGATGGCGTCGGCCAGCACGTCGTGCCGCTTGGCCAGGTCGATGAGGGCCTTGCGGGCGCCGTACTGCACGTTCGTCGCGTCGACCACGGTGAGCAGGCCGCGCGACAGGCGCACGCCGACGATGTGGTGGAGCAGCGCGAACGCCTCCGACGTGGCGGACTGGTCGTTCTCGTCGTCGGAGACCAGGCCGCGGCAGTAGTCGGACGAGATGACCTGCGTCGGCTTGAAGTGCCGGGCGGCGAACGTCGACTTCCCGCTGCCGGACACGCCGACCAGCACCACCAGGGACAGCTCAGGAACGCTGATCACGGGTGAACACTCCCATCTGCGTCGGCGGGCCGACCTCGGGGTCGTCCTCGCCCACGGGCCGCAGGGCGACGGTGTAGCCGTACCGGCCGGCCACCTCGGCGGCCCACGCGGCGAACTCGGCCCGGGTCCACTCGAACCGGTGGTCGGGGTGACGCAGTCCGGTCAGGAACTCGTAGCGCACGTTGTACTCGATGTTCGGGGTGGTGACGAGCACGTGCCGGGGCCGGGCGTGACCGAACACGACCCGCTCCAGCGCCGCCAGGCGCGGCGGGTCGACGTGCTCGACCACCTCCATGAGCACGGCCGCGTCGTAGCCGGCCAGCCGCTTGTCGGTGTACGTCAGGGCGCCCTGGAACAGGGTCAGCCGCTCGCGCCTGGCGGCGGGCATCCGCTCCAGCTTCAGCTTGCGCGCCGAGACGGTCAGGGCCATGGGGGAGACGTCCATGCCGCCGACACGGGCGAACCGGGGCCGGGCCAGCAGCTCGCCGACCAGCTCGCCCTGGCCGCAGCCGAGGTCGATGACGCTGGTCGCGCCCAGCTCCTCCAGGGTCAGCAGCACGGCCTCCCGCCGCTTCCCGCTGAGCGACCGCGGCCCGGCGGCCTCCGCCGGAGCCTGCTCCTGCTGCTCTTCCTGGACGGTGGCGTCCGGCTGCTCGCCGTCGGGGGCCGGCGTCGCGGTCGGCCCCTCCTCCGGTACGGCCGGCTCCAGCGCCTCCTCCGTCTCGTCGCCCAGCTCCGCCAGCCGCGCCAGCGCCGTACGGGCCAGCGCCCGGCGGCGGCCCAGGTAACGCCGCGTGATCAGCCCCCGCTCCGGGTGCGTCCCCAGCCAGCCCTCACCGGCCCGGATGAGCTTGTCCACCTCGTCCGGCGCGATCCAGTAGTGCTTGGCGTCGTCGAGCACCGGCAGCAGCACGTACAGGTGGTTGAGCGCGTCGGCCAGCCGGACGCTCCCGGTGAGGACGAGCGTCACGTACCGCGAGTCGCCCCACTCCGGGAATCCCTCGTCCAGCGGCACCGCCTGCGCCGACACTTCCCAGCCGAGCGGCTCGAACAGCCGTCGCGCCAGGTCGGGGCCGCCCCGGCAGGGCAGCGCCGGCAGCCGGATCTCCAGCGGCAGGGGCCCGGCCGCCAGCTCCGGCCGGGCCGCGCACCGCCCCGCCCGCGCCGTGCGGAACACGTCGGCGAGCGCGACGGCCAGCAGGGACGAGGCGGCGTAGGGCCGGTCGTTGA
This sequence comes from Nonomuraea sp. NPDC005501, assembly GCF_040605905.1. Taxonomy (NCBI): domain Bacteria; kingdom Bacillati; phylum Actinomycetota; class Actinomycetes; order Streptosporangiales; family Streptosporangiaceae; genus Nonomuraea; species Nonomuraea sp. NPDC005501. Next base: position 32,957 of record NZ_JBEXDT010000026.1, read on the forward strand.
CGTACTGCGACAGGCTGAAGTCCGGCGAGCCCTTCCCGCGCGAGCGGGCCAGCGTCACCGGGTCGACCTCCAGGAGGAGGGCGGCGGTGCAGCGCTCCTCGCCCGCCTCCGGGTAGAACACCGTCGCCTTGCCGGACGACTGCCCGAACTCCTGCACCCGGTCGGGATGCTTGTGCAGCAGGAAGCCCAGGTCTGTCGCCGGTCTCGCGGTCGTCGAGATCGTCAGCAGCACGCGCCAAGTGTGCCGCAACCGGGCGAAACCGCGCCACGGCGTTTACACGTGCGGCAGCACCTCGGCGGCGATCAGCTCCAGGTGGTCCGAGTCGGCCAGGTCCATCACCTGGAGGTACACCCGCTCCGCCCCCAGCTCCGCCAGCGCGCCCAGCTTGTCCAGAACCTCGGCGGGGGTGCCGGCGAGCCCCTTCTCGCGCAGTTCGTCCAGACCCGTGCCGATCGCCGCGGCGCGCCGCTCCAGCTCGGCCTGGTCACGGCCGACGCACACGGTCTGCGCCGCCGACAGGATGAGCGTGCGCCCGGCCTCGTCTGCCGCCCGCCGTACCCGGTCGAACGCCGCCCCCGTCTCGGCCGGGGTGTGGAACGGCACGTTGTACTCGTCGGCGTACGTCGCCGCCAGCCGCGGCGTCCGCTTGGCGCCGACCCCGCCGATGATGATCGGCGGGCGCGGGCGCTGCGCCGGCTTCGGCAGCGCGGGCGAGTCGGCCAGCCGGTAGTAGGCGCCCTCGAACGAGTACGGCCCCTCGGCGGTCCAGAGACCACGGATGATCTCCAGCTGCTCCTCGAACCGGCCGAACCGCTCACCCACCGGCGGGAACGGGATGCCGTACGCCGCGTGCTCGCCGTCGTACCAGCCGGTGCCGAGCCCCAGCTCGACCCGGCCGCCGCTCATCTGGTCGACCTGCGCGACGCTGATCGCCAGCGGCCCCGGCAGCCGGAACGTGGCCGGCGTCACCAGCGTGCCCAGCCTGATCCTGGAGGTCTCCCTCGCCAGACCGGCCAGCGTGATCCACGCGTCCGTGGAGCCGGGCCCCGGATCGCCGGCGCCGATGCGCTGGTAGTGGTCCGACCTGAAGAAGGCGTCGAAGCCCAGCCGCTCGGTGGCCTGGGCGACGGCGAGCAGGTCGGTATAGGTCGCGCCCTCCTGGGGCTCCGTGAAGATCCGCAACTTCATACCGCCATTATCGGCATGGACCGGACAGCATCCGGAGAACACCCCCGGTGCTGCCCCCAGGCTTGCTAGCGTCGCGTCAACGCTCTGTGTGATCGGCCGACGACTCGGGGTGGCGCATGTCTGGTTCGCGGCTGTCCGGCTCGCGGTGGTCCGGAGGGCGGTCCTCGCGCGAGCGGTCCTCGCGCGAGCGGTCTTCTGCTGCGCGGCCGGGCGGGTCCAGGCGCGGGCGGGAGGCCGGCACGCTTCCGCGCCCGCTGGCGCTTCTCGCCGCCCTGGGCCTGGCGGCCGCGACAGGGATGTCGCTCACGCTGTTGCCGGCCCGCGCCATGCCCGACCTCGTCCCGGCCGCCACCTCGCCGGCGCTCGCCCGGCCCCGGCCTCCCGACGTTCCCGGAGCCGCCACGGCTGGGCCCGCGTCCTTCGTCCGCTTCGCCGAGCCCGGCCGCGACCCCGGCTTCGACCTCGCCGCCGACGCGCGGCTGACGGGAACGCGCTGGTACGCCCTCGGCCACCTGGTCGCCGGCCCCGGCACCTGCGCCTCCGCCTGGACCACCTCCTCATCGGCCACCCCGTTGACGGACACGGACGAGGCGCTCGTCGCGGGGATCCGGGCGTTACGGGAGGAAGGGGGCGGTGCGGGCGTCGTACTCGGCGGGTCCCGGGGTCGTGAGCTCGCGGCCACCTGCGCCACACCCGAGAGCCTGGCCGCCGCCTACGGAGACGTCGTCGCCCGCCTCGGCGCCGCGTACCTCGACATCGAGCCGAGCGCCGTCGAGCCGGGCGGCGGCGGGTCGGACGACGGCGGGTCGGACGACGGCGGGTCGGGTGACGGCGCCGACCGGGCCGTGGTGATCCGGCGGGCGCGCGCCCTGGCTCTGCTGCAGCGCGAGCGGCGGCTGCCCGTGACCTTCACGCTGCCGCTCCGGTCGGACGGCCTGGCCGAGCGTGACGTCGCGATGCTGCGCCTCACCCGCGCGCACGGCGTCGACGTCGCCACCGTCAACCTGCTGTCGCCGATCGAGCCGTCCGGAGCGCCCCCGGGCAGGCTGCGCCGCGTCGCCTCGGCCGTGCGCGCCGCCGTGCGGCAGGTCGCCGAGATCCAGGGCCTGGACGGCCCGGCCGACGCGTGGCACCGGGTCGCGCTCACGCCCGTCCTGGGCGCCGCCGCCGACCTGAACGAGACCGACGCGCGTGCGCTGGCCGCGTTCGTGGCCCGCAACGACCTGGCCTGGCTGTCCCTGCGCGGCGCCGAGCCCGAACCGGCCGTGGCCCGCGTCCTCTGGCACACCCTCGCCTGAACGACACCGCCGGGACCGATCCCCTTGAGCGACCCCACTGGCACACTCCCGCCCGAACTATAGGATTTCGGCGAAGCGACGACGACGTAGCCGGCGAGGGGGAGAGGCGGTGGCGGGCCAGGCGCGCACGGCGCGGAAGATCCTCGTCTACTGGATGGACGGCACGGTCGCCCTGCTGGCGCTCTCGTTCGTGGCCATGGTCGCGGCGATGACCGTTGAGGGAAAGATGACCGTCCCGCACGCCGTCGTCGTCGGCGTCTGCCTGCTCGGATCGTGCGCGCTCTACCCGTTCCTGCTGCGCGAGGCCTTCGACACCCGGCCGCGGCCGACAGCCAAGCTCGTCGTGGCCGGCCTGCTGGCGGCGGGCGCGGTGGCGCTGCTGCCCACCGCATCGGGCACCGGTACGAGCGACGGGGCCTGGGCCATGGTGATGTACCTGTGGCTGTCGGGCGCGGTGCTGTACCTGCCGATGTGGGCGGGCATCGGCACCGGCGCCGTCGTGCTCGGGCTGACCGTGACCGCCGTCGTGGTGATCACGCACCAGCCGTGGCAGCCGGTGCTGATCGTGCAGGGGACCATGGCCGTGATGATGTCCGTCGCCCTGTGGCTGTGGCGGTGGCTGTGGTGGACGATCAGGGACGCGCACGACAGCCAGGAGGCCAAGGCGAGCCTGGCCGTGGCGGAGGAGCGGCTGCGGTTCGCGCGGGACCTGCACGACCTGCTCGGGCACAGCCTCTCGGTGATCTCCCTGAAGAGCGAGCTGGCCGCCAAGCTCGCCACCCGCTCGGACGCCGGGGCCGGCAAGGCGGAGCGGGAGATGGCTGACGTACGCAGGCTGGCCGCGGAGGCGCTGGCCGAGGTGCAGGTCGCCGTGGACGGCTACCGGACGCTCGACCTGGACGAGGAGCTCCACGGGGTACGGGCGGCGCTGGAGGCGGCCGGCGCCCGCTGCGTGATCGACGCCGCCACCGCCGACCTGTCGCCCGCGGCCCGCGCGCTGCTCGCCTGGGCGGTCCGCGAGGGCGCCACGAACATCCTCAAGCACAGCACGGCCACCCGGTGCTCGATCACGATCCGCGACGGCGCCCTGGAGATGCGCAACGACGGCGTACGCCTCCCGGCGCCCACGGCCGCGTACCCGCTGGAGACCGTCGGGGAGGCGAGGAGCCGGGCGGGCGGGGAGCGCGGCGGTAGCGGCCTGCGCGGGCTGTCCGAGCGGATGGCCGCCGCGGGCGGGACGTTCGCGGCGGGCCCGGATCACGGCGGCGAGTTCGTGCTGAGGGCGGCGGTGCGGGCATGAGCGGGCGAGCGGGCCGGTTCCCGGCCAGGCGGGGGACGAAACTGGACACGGTCCTCCGGATCTGGCGGGCGACGAACCTCGACAAGGTCCTCAGGTTCAGGCGGGCGACGAACCTCGACAAGGTCCTCAGGTTCAGGCGGGCGACGAAGCTCGACAAGGTCCGGTGGCTCATCGTCTACTCGATCGACTTCCTCCACCTCACGTCCCTGAGCGGCTTCTTCTCGCTGTACGCGATCTGGGAGCAGGGGTTCCCGGCGCCACTGGCGGTGGGGGCCGGTGTGCTGCTGGCCGTCCTGCTGGTTCTCGCCTGCCGGACGTTCCGGCTCGCGGTCAGGGGCGGCAGCCGGCCGACGGCCGTCCTGTGGGTCTCCGGCGTGATCGCGCTCGTGCTGTCGCCGGTCGCGCTGCTCTGGGGCCCCGCTCTGTGGCTGGGCATGTTGGCGCCGTTCACCCGCAAGCGCACCGTCGTCGCGGCGTCCGCCGCGTCCATCGTCGTCGTGAGCGTCTACCTCGCGCTGCTCACGGGGGCCGTGCTCTGGCCCGTGGTCCTCCTCCAGACGGTGCTCACCGTGCTCATCGTGGGCTGCGTCGGCGTGAACCTGTGGCTGTGGCGGCTGGCCAAGGCGGCCCACGAGGGCCAGGAGGCCAGGGCCAGGCTGGCCGTCTCCGAGGAGCGGCTGAGGTTCGCCCGCGACCTGAACGACCTGCTCGGGCAGAGTCTGTCCGGCATCTCGGCCGGAGCCGAGCGGGCCGAGGAGCTGCTCCGGTCGGACCCGGAGGCCGCGGCGGCCCGCATGTACGAGGTGCGGGACACCGCCCGGCAGGCGCTGCGCGAGGTGCGCCTGGCCGTACAGAGCTATCGGACGCTGGACCTCGACGAGGTGCTCGCCGGCGTGCGCGCGGTCCTGGAGGCGGCGGGCGTGCGCTGCGCCGTCGAGGCGGACACCGCCGCACTCGGGCCCGAGACCCGTACGCTCCTGGCGACCGTCGTCCGGGAGGGCGCCACGAACGTGCTCAAGCACAGCAAGGCCGAGCGCTGCTCGATAACGATCAAGGATGGGGTGCTGGAGATGTCCAACGACGGGGTGACCGGCCCGGTGGGCGACCACGCGCCGGACGGGCTCGGCGGCCTGTCACGGCGGGTCAGCGCCGCGGGCGGCACGCTCCAGGCGGCGCCCACCCGCGAGGGCGCGTACGTCCTGCGCGCGGCGGTGCCCGCGTGACCGCGTCCGCGCCGGGGAACGGCGGGGGATCGTTCGTGTCCGGGGACGGTCGATCGTTCGTGTCCGGGGACGGTCGCCGGAGAGGGGACGCGGCATGACGACGCGTGTGCTGCTGGCCGACGACGAGCACCTGATCCGCGGCGCCCTGGCCGCGCTGCTCGACCTGGAGGACGGCATCGAGGTGATCGCGCAGGTCGGCCGGGGTGACGAGGTGCTGGCCGCCGTCACCGAGCATCGCCCCGACGTGGCCGTGCTCGACATCGAGATGCCCGGCATGGATGGCCTGAGCGCCGCCGAGCAGATCAGCTCCCAGTGCAAGATCGTCATCCTGACCAGCCTGGGACGGCCCGGGTACCTGCGGCGGGCGATGGCGGCCGGCGTCAGCGGCTTCCTCGGCAAGGACGCCTCCGCCGAGGAGCTGGCCATGGCCATCCGCAAGGTCCAGTCGGGCGGGCGCTACCTCGACGCGGAGCTGGCCGCCGCCGCGATGGCAGCCGGCGACAGCCCGCTCACCGATCGGGAGCGCGACGCGCTGCGGCTGGCCGGCGACGGCGCGACCATCGCGCGGATCGCGGCGGAGCTGCACCTGACCGAGGGCACGGTGCGCAACTACCTGTCGAGCGCGATGACCAAGCTCAACGCGCAGAACCGGCTGGAAGCCATCCGCACGGCACAGCGCATGGGCTGGCTGTGAGCCCGCACGTCAAGATTGCGTAAGCCCGACGATATAGGTGCTTTCTGAGGGGTAGATGCCGGTCTCATAAGGAGGGACCGCATGGCTGCTCAGCCCGCTCACCAGGAGAACCTGGGACATGTCGTCTTCATCACGGCCGCAGCGGCCATAGGTGGGTTCCTGTTCGGCTACGACAGCGCGGTGATCAACGGCGCGGTCGTCGGCATCCAGAAGTTCTTCGCCGTCGGCGCCGTGGAGATCGGCATCGTGGTGGCCATCGCGCTGCTCGGCTCGGCCGCCGGCGCCTGGGTGGGCGGCAACCTGGCCGACCGTTGGGGCCGTACGCGGACGATGCAGGTGGCGGCCGTCCTGTTCGCGGTCAGCTCCATCGGGCAGATGCTGCCGTTCAGCGTCTGGGACCTCGGAGCGTGGCGGTTCCTGGCGGGTGTCGCCATCGGCATGGCATCCGTGCTGGGGCCGGCGTACATCGCGGAGGTGGCGCCGCCCGCCTACCGGGGGCGGCTGGGGTCCTTCCAGCAGCTCGCGATCGTGCTCGGCATCGCGGTGTCGCAGCTCGTCAACTACATGTTCGCCCGGCTGGCCGGCGGCAACGTGAACAACCATCTGTGGGGGCTGCAGGCCTGGCAGTGGATGCTCGGCGCCTGTGTCGTGCCGGCCCTGCTCTACCTGCTGTTCGCCTCGACGATCCCCGAGTCGCCCCGCTACCTGATCATGGCGGGCCGCACCGAACAGGCCCGGCGGGTGCTGCGGGAGGTCGAGGGCGACGAGATCAACCTGGACGACCGGGTCCACGAGATCCAGCACGTGCTGCGCACCGAGGCCCGGCCCACCATGAAGGACCTGCGCGGTCCCGCGGCCGGGCTGCTGCCGATCGTGTGGGTCGGCATCGTCCTGTCGGTGTTCCAGCAGTTCGTCGGCATCAACGTGATCTTCTACTACTCGTCGGTGCTGTGGCAGTCGGTCGGCATCACGCAGGCCAACTCCCTGCTGATCAGCTTCTCCAGCTCGGTGATCAACATCATCGGCACGTTCATCGCGATCGCCCTCGTGGACCGGATCGGACGCAAGCCGCTGCTGCTCATCGGCTCGGCCGGCATGGCGATCGCACTGGGCACCGCCGCCTGGGCGTTCAGCTCCGCCCGCACGGTGAACGGCGCCGTATCACTGCCGGGCGCCCAGGGCGTCATCGCGCTGATCGCGGCCAACGTGTTCGTGCTCTTCTTCGCCCTGTCGTGGGGCGTCGTGGTCTGGGTGCTGCTGGGCGAGATGTTCCCCAACCGCATCCGCGCCGCCGCCCTGGGCGTGGCCGCCGCGGCCCAGTGGATCGCGAACTGGGCGATCACGGTGTCGTTCCCGTCCCTGGCGGAGTGGAACCTGCCGATGACGTACGCGATGTACTCGTTCTTCGCCGTCCTGTCCTTCCTCTTCGTCGCCAAGTGGGTCAAGGAGACCAAGGGCCGCAAGCTGGAGGAGATGGGCTGACCTTTTCGGAGCGAAGTCGCCCCTCACCGCTCGGGCGGCTCGTGCACCGTACGGATCGGCTACCCTCCAGGGCGTGATCGACGACGTGCTCGGGCCCTCGCTGGACGTGCTGTTCTGCGGCATCAACCCCGGCCTCATGTCGGAGGCCACCGGCCACCACTTCGCCCGCCCCGGCAACCGCTTCTGGCCCGCCCTCCACCTGTCCGGCTTCACCCCCCGCCTCCTGTCCCCGTCGGAACAGCACCTGCTCCCGTCGTACGGGCTGGGCATCACGAACGTGGTGGCGCGGGCGAGCGCCAAGGCGTCGGAGCTGACGCGGGAGGAGCTGGTGGAGGGCGGCCGGCGGCTGGAGGCCTTGGTGGCTCGCGTCCGTCCCAAGGTGCTGGGTGTGCTGGGGGTGTCGGCGTACCGGACGGCGTTCGCCCGGCCGAAGGCGGCGGTGGGGTTGCAGGAGGATGCGGTCGGGGGTGTGCCGGTGTGGGTGCTGCCGAACCCGAGCGGGTTGAACGCGCACTGGACTTTGGCGGGGATCGCGGACGAGCTGCGCCGGGTACACGAGCACATCGGCCGCTGAGTCGGCGTCCATGGTGCACCCTGTGGTGATCAAGAGGGGTAAGTCACCATCCGTGATCTTTGTATGACTTAAATTCGATCTTGTCGTCGTTTTGGGCGGAAGTTACGCTTCGTCTGTCTAACCTTATAGGTTGCCAGTAGTGGCAATGGCATCTACTCAAAGGCTTGCCGAGTAAGGTTTGATTCAATGAAGGTGTATAACGTAGTTATACGCACGGTGGTCGCTCTCTCGTTTGCTCTTCTCATCTCTGGATGTTCGGGAGAGGCCGAGCCACTTGAAGTTGATACGCATGTTCTCGGTGATATGCGAAGCGTCGGAAGAGTGCTGGCAGAGACTGAAACCGAGGCCATATCCGATGGCTCCAGCGTAATCACTCGACTGATCATTGTCGATGTCGATGGCTCAGGTGTCGAGTCCGAGCTGGCCGCCGCAAGCGCCCGTTTGCAGGGTCAAGGCTGGAAAGTCGCCGATGAACGCCCGTCTCAGTGGATCGAAATGCATTCCAATGAATGGAGAAAAACGAGGATAACAATATTCAGTTCGGGCTTCTTCCAGTCATCTGGGCGATATGAATCGTCTGTCGAAAGGGCCCTGCGTAGCGCGCGCTCTGAACATGGATCGGATGGTTTCTTGGTGCTGGATGCGCATAGAACGGACGGGTGAGTTTGGGCATATTGGGCGTGCACTCTAGAGCGTCGCAAATCGGCCTGCCAGTAAGAGGGCTTTTGGCGGGAAGTGTTCTAGGGATCCTGCTTATCGGAACAGCCCTCCTTGCCGTCCGTGGCGAGTTGTTTCCCGCTCCCGTTCACCAGGTTCCCTCCGCTGCGCTCGACGATGTGCGCCGTATCGGCAAAGTGCAGGCGGAGGGCAGCGACGAATTAAGCCATGACGGCCAGTCTGATATTGCTTACACGTTTATCATCGATGTCCGAAGCGCGAGGCATCAGGGGGCGGCGGGGAAGGCGACGAGCCTTCTCCGCGGGCAAGGATGGGAGGTCATAGGGCAGGGGCGGCTTGGTGTGGCGATGAAATCTGCTAGATGGCGTGCAGTATTATCTGTGGATCGGTTCGATCCTGCGGCCCTTCAGTATAAACCTGATCTCCTGAAGGTGTTGCAGGGCAAAGCTGTTTCGGATGAATCTCTTGTAATCGTCAAGGTTGATGCTTATCGCGAGGAATGACGGATTGGTTCAACGACGTTTTAGAACCTAATTTCGGCTCGAGGTCGATCAAATCTCGCGGCCCTTAGAGGGGTGACTCCGACCTTTCGTGCCTTAATGTCTTTCTCGGTATAGCAGAGGCGGCCAAAAAGTACGGCACCTTCGAGGATGCGTTGACGGCCGTTCTTCTCTACGAAGGGAGGCGTGGAAAGAGCAGGTCGGTGGCCGGTTTCTCGGCGACCTGGGATCGTACGCTGTAAACAAATTCGTGAAGCTCAACGGAGGTGCGGCCGCGTCGGTTGGTGTCGCTCAGCTGGAGATGCACAAGGCTCGCATGATGCTGATCAAGCTCGGTGGTAGTAAGTATGCCAATACAAATAAGTATGGTGCTGGCGCCATTGGGTTCATGCTGGTTGGCAGCGCCCGCGTTTCCATCCATTTGGCTGCAGCATGGATGGACCATCTGAGGAAAATGTATCGTATAACGGAAAAGATAAACTTAGCTCATGGGAAGCGGCCGTCGCCTATTGCGGCTGCTCGGGGGGTACCATTGACCTCAAGGAATACAAAGCGGCGTTGTCGAATGGAGGCATCCCTCCGCCACACTCTGACAAATCCAAAAGTGGATGAAAGGTGACGAACTCACCACTACAAATTCAAAAGTTGCGTTAGCTCGACGAGATTATCTCGAAGAAGCCTGGGCGATCGGAGGGACGACTGGCAAGTACTGGGCATGTGTCAGGTCGAGCCGCCGAACGTGTCGTTGAAAGCAGGTGCTCGAGGAAGAATGTGGTCTGAAAATAAATGTAATGGAATGGAGCGCAATGTACTGGCACTTATTCTTTTAAGTTCATGTCTTCTCTTCTCTGCCTGTGGGCCAACGAGATTCCAGGTTGATCCGGGTGTTCTTGATGATGTGCACAGCATTGGCAAGGTGGTTGTTGAGGCTACCAGTGAAGGAGACGTAGATGGAGACATCGATGTCATCAACACGGTAGTGATCGTCGTTTCCTCAAAAGCCGGGAATACGGTCGATGGGGCTGTGGCGGCTCTAGTGCGCCGCGGATGGAATATCTCTGCGGATAATCGGCCAACACAGGTGATGCTGAATTCCGCCAGTAGGCCAGATGTCCATTTGGCCATAACTCCATTTTATGCTGCAGATTTTGAGAACGACCGGCAAACTTTGGAGCGAGTAAAGGGGTCGCTGGTGAACCCGGGAGAACTGGTTGTCGTGCAGGCGCTCGCGAGCGGATAGAGAAATCGCTGCGTCGTCAGCGCCGGTTCATAAGCATGTGGCTGTTGAAGCCGGCGGATTTCGACGGGCGAGTCCTTAGTCTGGTGCACAATGATTGCCTTGCAGAGCTGTCTGGCCTTGTGTGGGCAGCGTCGCAGTTTGTGGAGGACGCGTCCTTTACCAGCGCTTCGGCACTCTCGCTGGGCTGTTGAGTCGAGCGCAGTTGGCCTGTTTCTGCGAGCGGGATTGTTGCGGCTTGGCCGGGGTGACGATCCGGCCTTTCTCGCCTTGGTAGCCCTTCTCGGCCCTGATTAGGCTGCCAGCCCCTCTTCGATCCGCCCAGGATGTCCGGGATGCGGGTGGCAGGTCGCGAGTCGACGCGGCGGTCAGGTTGTTTGGAGCTGTTGACTAAACGTGGTAGCGCGGGCGAGCGCGAAGGCGTCGGAGCTGACGCCGGAGGAGCTGGTGGAGGCCGGCCGTCGGCTGGAGGAGCTGGTGGCTCGCGTCCGGCCCAAGGTGCTGGCGGTGTTGGGAGTGTCGGCGTACCGGACTGCTTTCCCCCGTCCTAAGGCGGTTGTTGGGTTGCAGGCTGAGTCGGTGGCTGGAGTGCCGGTGTGGGTGCTACCGAACCCGAGCGGGCTCAACGCGCACTGGTCTCTGGCGGGGATCGCGGGGCACCGCGTCGGGTACGCGAACACATCGGCCGTTACGGGCCTGCCGTGGGGCGGGCGTAGATGTTCCCGTTGGAGCTGCCGACGTACACGAAGCCGTCTGCCACGACAGGGTCCGTCTGGGCGTTGCCGCCGGTCCGGAACCTCGATCGCACCGCACCGGTGGCGGGGTCGAGGGCGTACAGCGTTCCCTCGCGGTCGGAGACGTAGACGGTTCCGTCCGCTGCCACGGGGCCGGTGTCGCGGCCGCCGGGCAGCGGGAGGCGCCGGCGCGTCCGGCCCGTCGCGGTGTCGAGCGCGTACAGCGTACGGTCGCGGCCGACGGTGTACAGGAGTCCATCCGCCACCGCGGCGCTCCATGCGAACATGGGCTGGTCGCCCTCGGCCTGGAAAGCCCACAGGGGCGCGCCGGTCGCGGCGTCCAGCGCGTGCGTGGTGCCCTCGTCGTCGCCCACGTACACAGTCCTGCCGGCCACCACCGGACGGACGGAGATGGTGCCGGTGATCCGTGACCTCCATCGGATCTCGCCCGAGACGGCGTCCACGGCGTTCACGTCGCCGTTGCTGCTGGTGGCGTAGACGGTCGTGCCGGCCCGTAGCAGGAGGATGCGGTCGTGTTCCGTGCCGAGTCGGTAGCGCCGTTGCTCGGTTCCGGTGGCGGGGGAGAGGGCGTACATCACGCCGTGGTCGCTGCCGGTGAGGACGACGTCGCCGGCCAGCACGGGCTTGGGGGTCAGCATGTCGCCCGCCGGCTGGAAGCTCCACAGCTGCTTGCCGGAGGCGGCGTCGAGCGCGACGAGTTCGGCCTTCGAGGACCAGGCGGGGTGCCTGGTCCAGAGGTAGAGGCGGCCCGCCGCGACCACGAGGCGACCGAACACGGTGATCCTGCGGCTCCATCTCGGGCGGCCGGTGCCCGTGTCCAGCGCCACCAGCCTGCCCGTTCTACTGGCCGCGTACACGGTGCCGTGCGCCACCACGTGGCCGTCCTCCACGGGACCGCCCGTCCGGTACCGCCACCGCACCGCGCCGGTGGCGGCGTCCAGCGCGGACACCGTGCCGTCGCCGCTGGTGGCGTAGACGACGCCGCCGGTCACCACCGGCTCGGTACGCACGGCCGCGTCCGTCGGGAAACTCCATCCGCGTTCGCGCACGGGGGTGGGGGCGCGAACGCCCGGCTTGTACCGGGCGAGCAGATGGTCGCGCAGGACCGGGGAGAGGAGTCGCACCGCCTGCCGTGAGGACGAGGTCAGCCGGACGATGACGGGGCCCACGTTGATGATCGTCGCGCCGTAGAAGCCGTTCGTCTCGGCCTCGGTGTAGGTCAGGAAGCCCGGGGCCTCGGTGGTGGGATCGATGTCGCCGGTCTCCTCGACGGCGGCCGCCTCGGCGGTGTACAGCTTGCGCGCGCTCGCGTCCGACGACGACACCCATTCCACGGACAGCGAGACGACGGCGCCGTCGTCGGCCGGCGGTATCCAGTCGCATTTCGCCGCGCCGTCCGCTGCCGGGGCCGGGCGGTAGCCATCCGCGAAGGCCGCCAGGTCGCGGCCGGTCAGCAGGCCGCAGGCGTCCGGCCAGGCGGTCTTCGGGCGGGCGGTCCCGTAGATCAGCTTGTACGCGGTGAGCCGCCCGTCCCCGGGGACGTCGCTGAACACGAAGGCCATGTCCCGGATTTCCCCGGCAAGGGAGACCAGGTGGGCGGGCAGGTCGATCGGTAGCCCGCCGAGCCGCCCGGTGCCGGGGTCCATGGAGATCAGGTAGGCGGGCAGCGGCCAGGTGGAGTTCCGCAGGGCGCGGCCCTGGTCGTTCGCCACGGTGGAGGAGCCGGCGTACAGGGGCGGGTTCCAGCGGTCCGGATCCGTGACCTTGACGGCTTGCGAGCCGGTGGACAACAGGCGGCCGTCGGGGTCGAGGAAGAAGTCGTCCTCGCCCGCCCTGGCCTGCACGTACCCTTCGGCGTTGGCCGTGAGCATGATAGACGGGGCCCCGTTCTTCGGGGAGGACGACGACGGCAGCACGCGCGTCCATCCCTGCCGCAGGGTGCGCGGATCCATCGAGGCCAGCCGCAGCTCGTTCCCCTGGCAGTAGCTGAGCAGCCGCACCGATCGGGCCGTCGCGGCGCCGGTCAGCCGGCAGCTTCGCGGGTAGGTCACCCTGGCCGTGGGCCTTCCGGTCCGTGCATCGAGGGCCTGGATGTCGAGGGGCTCGTCTGCCTGCTCGAACACCACGATGCCGTGCTCGGTCGCCATGATCCGCGGGCCGTAGTACGAGCCGGTGTCGCTCAGCCGCGGCTGACGGAGGGCGGTGACGACCGTGCGCCGCCACAGCTGCGCGCCCGTGGCCAGGTCGTGGCCGTACAGGGTCTGCTCGGCGCCGTCCGGCTCTCCTCTGGCGACGACGAGCGTGTCGCCCGCGATCCAGACGCCGGTGATGGGCGCGGGCTGAGCCGGGTCGGCGGGTACGGTGCGCCGGAGCGCGCCCGTGCGCGGGTCGTGGATTCTCACGGTGCCCTGCCGCGTCGCCACGGTGACCGCCCGGGCGGACACGGCGTGGCCCGCGGCCTTCAGGAACATGACGCCGTTCTCGGCGTCCGCGGGCACCGACCACGACGCACGCCACTCGACGGGTACGCGGGGCAGCCTCGTGACGTTGTCCAGGGCCGCGGCCGAGCAGGTCGCCAGGATGACCACGAGCAGCATCGCGGCCGACCGGCGCCTGCGCGCGGTCAGCACTTCCCGGCCTTGGCGAGCTTCCGTTCGATCGCGCACGCGCCGCTCCTGGAGATCGGCTGCCAGCCGCCGAGCGGAGAGATCGTGTAGTAGGCGTGGTAGGTGCCGGAGGTACCGGTGACCCGGAACGGGGTCCTGTCCGGCCCCTGGATCGTCATCTGCTCGGTCCGGTCCCCCGCGAGCACGGTGATCACGAGGTCGAAGGCGTAGTAGGCGGCCGTGCCCTTGACCGTCATGGACAGCGTGACTTGTTCGTCCTGTCTGAGGTCGATCTGCTTCTTTCTGAAGTACGAGATGTCCGGGGTTTTGGGACTGGTGAAGCGGGGTGCGGGTTCGTCGAGGTCGGCGGAGAGTTCGATGGTGGCGACCTCCCCGCCGGAGGTGTAGACGAACAGCGCGCCGTCCGAGACGGGCTTGCGGTCGAGGACACGCGGCTGGATGTCGACGATGCGCACGCTGCTGCGGTTGCCGACGAGGGTGACGGTGAGGTCGGCGGTCTCGAGCGGGGCCCGGTCGTGGCGCGTCATGACCGTGTCGCGTCGCGAGCCGGACGCGCTGCCCTGCAGGATCGCCCGCTCCGCGGGGTCGGTCACCGCTTCCCTCAGGGTGGTGTCCTGCGCGGCGTAGTCGACGGCCACGTGGCCGACCTTGATCGGGGGCTCGCCGCTGATGCTCTCGACGGTGTCGGAGCCGCGCGCGTTGAACCAGGCGGCGAACACGACCCCGACGGCCGCGACGATCACGGCGCTGACAATTCCCGCCAGCCACGTCCGCATGGCTTTCCATCCTCCGGCCTCCTCGGTACGGGGGGCGGAGGGGGCACGCCTTTTCTGGCGCGTTCTGGCCATGGACGTACCCTTCGTTGGCGGTGCAACGGCAGCTGATATATAGCTGATGGGGACGCCGCGTGGCCGCAGTGTTGACGAATTCAGTCTGGAGTTCTGAATTCGACAGGGCGGATCGGGCACGAAAGATTACGAATAACGGTTCAGCCGATAAAGCAGGCTTCGGCAAGGTGGCGTTGACGACCGTGGTGCCAAGTGACCTGCGACTCCAGGCCCGTCGCGGTGAATGGCAAGGCGCTACGCGGCGCTCGCCTGGCCGAGCACGGCACCGTGCATCTTCTGGCCGCCTTCGATCACCAGTCCGGGCTGGTGCCGGCCCAGGCCGACGTGGCCGGCACAACGAACGAGCCACACGAGGATCGCCTGCGGGAAAGAGCGAGCGCATTCATGGTGGGGAGAAATGGCTGGATGCGCATCACCGTGCGGTTGTGGAACACTCTCCACGGCGCTCATCTGGAGGGGTGCTGGGGCAACCTCCTGGGAAAAATCCAGGAAATGGAGCCGAATATCCTGCTGCTTCAGGATTGCCGGGGTCGGCCGGCCGACGACAGGAACAGGCCGTCAAAGCGAAATACGACCTGGACATGAGAGTCCAGGTCGTCCCATCGTCGCCTACCGGCCTAGGAGCAGTCCATGTGCAGCGAGGATGCCTCGTTGTCGAACCCGTTGTTCGTCAGGTCGGAGTCCTCGGACTTGCCCTCCGCGAAGTAGTAGTCGCCCTCGCCGTACGAGTAGGCGTCGTAGAGCCATACCGCACAGAGGGTGTCGTTCTTCATCGAGCTGGCGCCGTTGTTGACCGGGCGTGACGTGCCCTGCCAGTAGTTGTTGGACAGATTGTTGTCCTTCTTCTGCTGCTTGTAGGCGCCTTCCGTGATGCACCACTTCCCGCCCTTGTAGTCGTCGTGCTCGTAGAGGCAGAAGTAGTGTGTGGCTGCCTCGGTGTCGGCCTGGGCGGGGGACGCACCCGGGAGAATGCCCAGGACAAGGGATGCGAGCAGCGCGACAGATGCCGGTTTCCGCAAGACGTTTCTTCTTTCACAGGGGGGAGTTGGCAACAACAAGATCACGTTAGCCGGTCGGGGTTCCGACTGTCCACTTCCGATCAGTTGGCCTGTCCCAAACGACCCTGTCACCAGGCCGGCCAGGTCGGGCAGCACCCGGTGAGCGGCTGCCTCACAGGTGGGCGAGCAACATCTCCAGCGGTCGCGGCACGCGATCGGGATCGAGTGCCGCGACGAGCGGGCCGGCGTAGCGGATCTTGCGGCCACTGCCTGATCCCATGAACCGGCGAAGCTGGTCGTGAGTGGTTCTCCCACGCCATGCGGGTTGCATCTGGAGCGTCCGAAATGAGCTGAGGTCGCCCTCGGCATCGACGACGCGCTCGACCGTGTCGGTGCCGAGCGCGCGGATCAGCTCGTCTTCCAGGTCGGCGACGCACACGAAGAATCCGAGCGCCTCCAGATCGCTCTGGCTGAGATCGGAGCCGAGGCCGGCGCGCTCGAGAGCCCTCCGGTAGTCGCCTTCCTCCCCGACGTCGCACAGACCGGCCAGCCGGAGATCGCGGCCGTGAGGGCCGAACCTGCCGACATACGTCCCGATGTTCGTGGCACCGCCCATCGCGACAAGGGAGACGCCTTCGGCCGCCAGGTTCCGGCCATGGCGCTCGGCCAACGCTTCGATGGCCGACTTGTCGCTGTCGCCCTCGACCAGGACCACGGTCTGCGTGTCGCTCACGAGCCCAGCCTGGCACCGAATCTGGCGAGGTTCATCCCCTTTTATGCGCGGAAGGCCGCCTGCCGCAGCGCCGCGGGGGGTGTTCGGACGAACCGGGCGGCCGGTGACGGCCCGTGACGGGCGGCGTAGCACCATGGACAGGGGACAGCCGACGTCCGGGGAGGTCGCCGCGATGGCCGTGACATTCGATCACCAGGGCCCGTCCAGGGCCTCCCGCTACCTGCCCATCGCCGAGCACGGCCTGATCGGCGACCTGCGGACCGTCGCCCTGGTCGGCACCGACGGCACCATCGACTGGTACTGCTGCCCGTCCTTCGACTCGCCCAGCGTCTTCGCCTCCATCCTGGACGCGGACCGGGGCGGGGCGTTCGAGCTGTGCGCCACCGTCCCCGCGCGGACCAAGCAGTTCTACTTCCCCGACACGAACGTGCTGATCACCCGCTTCTTCACCGGGGACGGGGTGGGCGAGATCCAGGACTTCATGCCGATGACCGGCGGTGAGACGGAGGCCGACCGGCACCGTCTGATCCGCCGCGTCCTCTGCGTACGCGGGCAGATCCCCTTCCGGGCGCGGGTGGCGCCCCGGTTCGGCTACGGCGCCGAGCCGCACGACTTGACCCGGCGCGACGGCCTCGTCGTTTTCTCCTCCGCCGCCCTGTCGCTCGCGCTGACCGCCACGGTCCCCGTCGAGTGCGACGAACGCGACGCGCACGCCGACTTCACGCTGCAGGAGGGCGAGTCCGCGGTGTTCGCGCTGGACCGGGTCCGCACCGACGTGTCGCCGCGCGGCTGCCCGCACGAGGAGGCGGAGCACGAGTTCAACGCCACGGTACGGTTCTGGCGGCGCTGGCTGTCCGCCTCGCGCTACCGCGGCCGCTGGCGGGAGATGGTGCACCGCTCGGCGCTCACCCTCAAGCTCCTCACGTACGCGCCCACGGGGGCGATCGTCGCCGCGCCCACGACCAGCCTGCCCGAGCAGCTCGGCGGCGAGCGCAACTGGGACTACCGCTACCTGTGGGTACGCGACGCCGCCTTCGCCGTCTACGCGCTGCTGCGGCTGGGCTTCACCGGCGAGGCTGAGGCGTTCATGAGCTTCCTCACCCACCGCGTCTGCCGCCGCGAGGACGGCCCGTCCGGGCCCCTCCAGATCATGTACGGCATCGACGGCCGCACCGAGCTGCCCGAACGCGAGCTGACCCACCTGGAGGGGTACCAGGGCTCGGCCCCCGTCCGGGTCGGCAACGCCGCCGCCGACCAGCTCCAGCTCGACATCTACGGCGCGCTCATCGACTCGATCTACCTCTACGACAAGTGGGGCCAGCCGATCTCCAGCGACCACTGGGACGACGTCTGCGCCCTGGTGGACTGGGTGTGCGCCCACTGGAACCAGCCGGACGAGGGCGTCTGGGAGACCCGCGGCGGGCGCAAGAACTTCCTGTACTCACGGCTGATGTGCTGGGTGGCGATCGAGCGGGCCATGCGGATGGCCCGCCGCCGCGGCCTGCCCGCCGACATCCCGCGCTGGCGCGACACCCGCGACATGATCTACCGGGAGCTCATGCGGCGCGGCTGGTCGCCCGGGCGGGGCGCGTTCGTGCAGCACGAGGACGACGACGTCCTCGACGCCGCCGTCCTGATGATGCCGATGGTCAAGTTCATCTCGCCCACGGACCCGAAGTGGCTGTCCACCCTCGACGCGCTCACCGCCGACCTGGTGTCGGACTCCCTCGTCTACCGCTACGACCCGGAGGCCAGCCCCGACGGGCTGCGGGGGGAGGAGGGCACGTTCTCGATCTGCTCGTTCTGGTACGTCGAGGCACTCGTACGGGCGGGCCGCGTGGAGGAGGCCCGGCTGGCCTTCGAGAAGATGCTCACCTACGCCAACCACGTGGGCCTGTACGCCGAGGAGATCGGCCAGAACGGCGAGCAGCAGGGCAACTTCCCCCAGGCCTTCACCCACCTGGCCCTGATCAGCGCCGCCTTCAACCTGGACCGCGCCCTCGGCTGACTCCAGGACCACGGGTCACTGGCGGTTGTTGCGGCGGTGGATCAGGGAGAAGACCATGCCGACGATCCACACCACGAACAGGACCTTGAACACGCCCCACCCGCCGAAGATCATGCCCAGGATGAGGAACACCGCCAGCACCGGCAGGAACGGTTTCGGGCCGTGGCGGCGGCCCTGGTGGCGCATGTCACGGTAGGCGCGGCGCATGTCGCGGTGGGCGTGGCGCCCCTGCTCCATCTGCTGCCGGTGGGCGTGCATCGCCGCCTTCCAGTCGTCCATGCCCGGGATCGGCGTCGCGGGCGGGCCGGGGTGGACGGCGGGGGAGCCGGGCAGGTCGGCCGTGACCTGCGCCAGGTCGCCGGCGGTGCGCGCGGCCAGCGCCCGGTCGAGGCGCTCGTCGAGCTCCTCGTGGTCCAGGCGGCCCTGCGCGAAGTGCTCGCGCAGGGCGGCCATCGTCTGCTCGCGTTCGGCGTCGCCGATGCGGAGATCCTTGGGGTCCATGGGAGGGGCCTCCCTCTCTCCGAGCCGGCTGTCCGTTGCGAAGCCGGTCATGCGGTCACTCCTCGCCCGGGTCGCCGTCGGCCAGGATCTGGTAGAGCTTGCGCCGGGTCTCTACCAGAGTCTTACGCGCTTCGCGGATCTGTGCGTCGGTTCCGGTCTGGAGAACCTGAACCATCGCGAAAGCGGACTGCCGGGCGATGTCCCACAGATCGGCCGCATTGTCGTCGATGTCGGGGCGCATCTCGTCCCACGGGGTGCGGACCTCGTCGCCGTGGGCGTCGATGTACGCGCGGCCCTCGTCGGTCAGGCGGAAGGTCTTGCGGCCCTCGTTCTCCTCGGCGACGACCAGGCCCTCATCGGTGAGCTGCTGCAGCGCCGGGTAGACCGCGCCGGGGCTGGGCTTCCAGCCGCCCTCGCTGCGCTCGGCGATCTCCTGGATGATCTGGTAGCCGTTGCGCGGCTCCTCGGAGAGCAGGGCCAGGATCGCGGCGCGCACGTCGCCCCGCTTGGCCTTGCGGCCCCGGCCGCCCCAGCCGCGGTGGCCGCCGAACGGCCCACCGGGACCGAACGGCCCGCCAGGACCGAACGGGCCGCCCGGACCCCAGGGGCCCCGTCCGAACTCGGGCGGGAACGGACGCCGGGCGCGCGACCTCTCCTCGTGCGGATGGTGGTGATCGTGGTGGCGGCGGTGTCCCGCCTCCTCCCAGGCTCCTGCCGTGGCCCTGAGGGCTCTGACGGCCTCGCGGGCCGCCCGCTTGAACTCACGCGCGTCGGGCCACTGCCCGCCGGCTGCATGTGCTGTGGTCATGATATTTCCTCCTCTGAGATACCTCGCGACTGTTCGCGATGCTTCAACGATATATCGGAAGTATGTCGTCTGCAACGCTCCCGGCGGAGTGAGACACATCACGAAAAAGTCGCGGAATTCGGGAACAGGATCCGGAACGGGGTCGTTGTTCAGTGCAGACGAGGTCGTTCCGCGTCGGCAGGGCTGGGGGGTGCTGTCGCCGTGGAGACGACCTCGTCTGCGTTTCCGGACTGGTTCGTGGACGTATGACGTACGGGTACGGGACCGTTCCCGTACGGCACGCTCACCTGTCGTCGCTTTGCCGTACAGTCCGGATCATGATGGGGCACACGCACGCGATGACGGGGGCCATCGCATGGCTGGGGCTGGCGCCGGGGCTCGCGGCGCTGCCGATGGTGACGGAGTCGTCCCGGTTCATCGAGACCGGGATCATGGCCAACGCGCTGACCCCGGCGGAGCTCATCGCCGGCGCGCTCGTCTGCGCGGGCGCCGCGATGCTGCCCGACCTCGACCATCCCAGCGCGACGATCGCGCAGACGTTCGGCCCCGTGACGTGGCTGCTGAGCAAGGCGGTCTGCTGGGCGAGCGGCGGGCACCGGGGCGCCACGCACTCGCTGGTGTTCGCGGTCGCGCTCGGGTTCGGGGCGCACTGGCTGGCCGGCGCCTACCCGATCGGGCGCGACATCATGGTGGTGCTGCTCGTCGGGCTCGCCTTACGCGCCATCGGCATCGGCATCCCCGGTAACAAGCTCGGCTCGGCGCTGGTCAACATCGGTCTCACCGCCGGCCTGTACGCCGTCTTCCTCTCCCAGGGCGTCGGGTACGCGTGGCTCGGCATGGCCGTGGCCCTCGGCTGCCTGATCCACGTGGTGGGCGACTGCATGACCGAGCGTGGCTGCCCGGTGCTCTGGCCGATGTCGGTGAAGTTCGTGCTGCCGTGGAAGATCGGCATCAAGACCGGCAAGAAGTTCGAGCAGAAGATCCTCGCGCCCGTGCTGTCGGTCGCCATCATCGCCCTGCTGTTCCTGCGCCTCGCGCCCGTGTAGCCCGCCCGATTCCCCTCGCGGCCATGCCGGAGTCCCCGTGCGGCCCGCCCGGAGTCCCCGTGTGATCAGGCCGGACGCCTCTCCTCGGCCTCCACTCTCTCCGTTTAACTTGATGTCGAGATACTTTTCGCGATATCTTGACGTCGAGACACCGCTGCAACCGCCGGTTAGGGTCACCTAACGTGCTGATCAGTCCCGGGGTGCGGCAGGATTCAACTGGGAGCGAATCCGGCATAGCGCGCGGAATGCCGCGGGCAGGCAGCCGCGAGCGTCCCCACGATCACGCACTGGTCTATGGAGGAGGCGAATCACCGTGTCCGCGAACAGCTTCGGCAGCCGTGACACGCTACGCGTCGGCGACGCGTCGTATGAGATTTTCCGGCTGGACGCCGTCGAGGGCGCTGCCCGCCTCCCGTACAGCCTGAAGATCCTCCTGGAGAACCTGCTCCGCACCGAGGACGGCGCCAACATCACCGCCGACCACATCCGGGCGCTCGGCGAGTGGGACCCGAGCGCGGCCCCCAGCGTCGAGATCCAGTTCACCCCCGGCCGCGTCATCATGCAGGACTTCACCGGCGTTCCGTGCGTCGTCGACCTGGCCACCATGCGCGAGGCCGTGCGCGACCTCGGCGGCGACGCGGCCCGCATCAACCCGCTGGCCCCCGCCGAGATGGTCATCGACCACTCGGTCATCGTCGACTACTTCGGCCACCCCGACGCCTTCCGGCGTAACGTCGAGCGGGAGTACGAGCGCAACCGCGAGCGCTACCAGTTCCTGCGCTGGGGCCAGACCGCCTTCGACGAGTTCAAGGTCGTCCCGCCCGGCACCGGCATCGTGCACCAGGTCAACATCGAGCACCTGGCCCGCGTGGTCATGACCCGCGACGGCAAGGCGTACCCCGACACCTGCGTCGGCACCGACTCCCACACCACGATGGAGAACGGGATCGGCGTCCTCGGCTGGGGCGTCGGCGGCATCGAGGCCGAGGCCGCGATGCTCGGCCAGCCGATCTCCATGCTGATCCCGCGCGTGGTCGGCTTCAAGCTGAGCGGCAAGCTGCCGGCCGGCGCCACCGCCACCGACCTGGTGCTGACCATCACCGAGATGCTGCGCAAGCACGGCGTGGTCGGCAAGTTCGTCGAGTTCTACGGCGAGGGCGTCTCGTCCGTGCCGCTGGCCGACCGGGCCACGATCGGCAACATGAGCCCCGAGTTCGGCTCCACCTGCGCGATCTTCCCGATCGACGGCCAGACCGTCGACTACCTGCGCCTCACCGGCCGCTCCGAGGAGCAGATCGCCCTCGTCGAGGCGTACGCCAAGGCGCAGGGCCTGTGGCTGGACCCGTCCGCCGACGAGCCGGTCTTCTCCGAGTACCTGGAGCTCGACCTCGGCACGGTCGTCCCGTCGATCGCCGGCCCGAAGCGCCCGCAGGACCGCATCGCGCTCTCCGAGGCGAAGAGCGCCTGGCGCGCGGCCGTCAAGGACTACGCGCCGAGCGTCCTCGGCCCCGCGGACGAGGCGTCCGACGAGTCGTTCCCGGCCTCGGACTCGCCCGCGATCAGCCACGACGGCGACGGCGACCAGCCGCACGCCGCCGCGCTCAACGGCTCCCGCCCGCACAAGAAGGTGCCGGTGACCCTGGCCGACGGCACCTCGTTCGAGATCGACCACGGCATCGTCGCCATCGCCGCGATCACCTCGTGCACCAACACCTCCAACCCGTACGTCATGCTCGGCGCCGCCCTGCTGGCCCGCAACGCGGTGGAGAAGGGCCTGACCCGCAAGCCGTGGGTCAAGACCTCGCTGGCGCCCGGCTCGCAGGTCGTCACCGGCTACTTCGAGCGCTCGGGCCTCCAGCCGTACCTCGACAAGATCGGCTTCAACCTCGTCGGCTACGGCTGCACCACCTGCATCGGCAACTCGGGCCCGCTGCCCGAGGAGATCTCCGAGGCGGTCCAGGCCAACGACCTCGCGGTCACCGCCGTGCTGTCCGGCAACCGCAACTTCGAGGGCCGCATCAACCCCGACGTCAAGATGAACTACCTGGCCTCGCCGCCGCTCGTCGTGGCGTACGCGCTGGCCGGGACCATGGACATCGACCTCGACAACGAGCCGCTCGGCACGGGCGCCGACGGGCAGCCGGTGTTCCTGCGCGACATCTGGCCGTCGCCGGAGGAGATCTCGGCCGTCGTCACCTCCTCGATCGGCCGCGACATGTTCGAGCGCGACTACGCCGACGTGTTCAAGGGCGACGACCACTGGCGGTCGCTGCCGATCCCCACCGGCGACACGTTCGAGTGGGACCCGTCGTCCACGTACGTCCGCAAGGCCCCGTACTTCGACGGCATGCCGGAGAAGCCCGAGCCCGTCACCGACATCGCCGGCGCCCGGGTGCTGGTCAAGGTGGGCGACTCGGTCACCACCGACCACATCTCGCCGGCCGGCTCCATCAAGGCCGGCACCCCGGCCGCGCAGTACCTCCAGGCCAACGGGGTCGAGGTCAAGGACTTCAACTCGTACGGCTCGCGGCGCGGCAACCACGAGGTGATGATCCGCGGCACGTTCGCCAACATCCGCCTGCGCAACCAGATCGCGCCGGGCACCGAGGGCGGCTACACCCGCGACTTCACCCAGGCCGACGCCCCGGTGTCGTTCATCTACGACGCCTCCGTCAACTACGCCGCCGCCGGCACGCCGCTCGTGGTGCTGGCCGGCAAGGAGTACGGCTCGGGCTCCTCGCGCGACTGGGCGGCCAAGGGCACGGCGCTGCTCGGCGTCCGCGCCGTCATCGCCGAGTCGTACGAGCGCATCCACCGCTCCAACCTCATCGGCATGGGGGTGCTCCCGCTGCAGTTCCCCGAGGGCGCCACGGCCGAGTCGCTGGGGCTGACGGGCGAGGAGACGTTCGACATCACCGGTGTGGAGGAGCTCAACAAGGGCGGCATCCCGCGGACCGTGCACGTGAAGGCCGGTGACGTCGAGTTCGACGCGGTGGTCCGCATCGACACGCCGGGCGAGGCCGACTACTACCGGCACGGCGGCATCATGCAGTACGTGCTGCGCTCGCTGCTCGCCAAGTAACGCGCGTCGAGGACGCCGCCCCCGCGATCCGGGGGCGGCGTCCTCGCATGTCAGCGGTCCATGGTGCGGTAGCGGTGCACGGCCAGCGGCAGGAACACCACGAGGATCCCCACCGACCAGACCAGGCTCGCGGTCACCGGATGCTGCAGCGGCCAGGCCGGGGAGACCGAGGTGGGGTTGCCGAAGAGGCCGCGGGTGGCGGCGACGACGGCGCTCATGGGGTTCCAGTCGGCGACGGGCTTGAGCCAGACCGGCAGCCCCTCGGTGGGGACGAACGTGTTGGCCAGGAACGTCATCGGGAACAGCCAGCCGAACGTGGCCGCGTCCGCCTGCGCGCCGCTCTTGATCCACAAGCCGATGTACGTGCCCACCCAGATCATCGCGAACCCGAACAACGCCAGCAGCCCGAACGCCGCCACCGTGTCTCCGAGGCTCCCGTGCGCCCGCCATCCGGCGATCAGCACTCCGGCCAGCACCATGGCGGCCAGCGACAGCAGGTGCATCGACAGGTCGGCCACGCTGCGCCCGACGAGCACGGCGCTGCGGGCGATGGGCTGGGCACGGAACCTGTCGATGATCCCGCGCGCCATGTCCTCGCCCACGGTGGTGGCGGCCGAGGTCGCGGTCATGGCCATGACCTGCATGAAGATGCCGGGCATGAGGAAGCTCCGATAGTCGCCCCCGCCGGGCAGGACGATCGCGCTGCCGAAGACGTAACCGAACAGCACCGTCATGATCACGGGGAACACCAGGAACGCGACGATCTCGCCCGGCTGGGCCTTCAACCGCGAGTAGGTGCGGCCCGCGATGGTGAGGGAGTCGAGCAGGGACCAGCGCAGGGTCTCGTACATCGATGGGCTCCTTTCAGGCCGTCAGGCGGAGGAAGACCTCGTCGAGGGTGGGCCGCCGCAGCGTCAGGTCCTCCACGGGGATGCCGGCCGCGTCCAGCGCGCCGGCGATGCGGATGAGCGACTGCGCGCCGTCGGCCGCGGGAACGGTCACCCGCCGACCCTCGGCGCTCTCGACCTCCGGTGTCCCGGTGCTCCGCAGCAGCCGCAGCCCCGTGTCGACGTCTCCGGGTCGCCGGAAGACGATCTGCACCCGGTCGCCGCCGATCGTCCGCTTCAGCTCTTCGGGCGAGCCCGCGGCGGCCACGGCGCCCTCCCTGAGCACCACGACCTGGTCCGCCAGCTGGTCGGCCTCGTCCAGGTACTGGGTGGTCAGCAGGAGCGTGGTGCCCTCCTTGACGAGGTCGCGCAGCAGCTCCCACAGCTGCATCCGGCTGCGCGGGTCGAGCCCGGTGGTGGGCTCGTCCATGAACAGCACCGGCGGTGACACGATCAGGCTCGCGGCCAGGTCGAGCCGCCGCCGCATGCCCCCGGAGTACTCCTTGACCGGCCGCCGCGCCGCCTCCGCCAGTCCGAACCGTTCCAGCAGCTCGTCGGCCCTGCGCCGCGCCTGCGCCCGGGACAGGTGGTAGAGCCGCGCGAACATCTCCAGGTTGCGCCGGCCGGTGAGCAGCTCGTCCACGGCGGCGTGCTGGCCGGCCAGGCCGATGCGGAAGCGCAGGCGCGCCGCGTCGCGCACCACGTCGAGCCCGTCCACCTCGGCGCGGCCGCCGCCGGGACGCAGCAGCGTGGTGAGGATGCGCACGACCGTGGTCTTGCCCGCGCCGTTCGGCCCGAGCAGGCCGCACACCGTGCCCCGTTCGACGTGCAGGTCGATGCCCTTGAGTGCCTCCTGGTCCCCGTACCGCTTGCGCAAGCCCTCCACCCGGATCATCCGAGCCTCCTTAACGGCGTTAAATCTAACATCGTTAAGGATGCTTGAACAGCGTTAAGCTGTCAACCGTGGCACTGGAGAAGAACACCATCGTCGCGACCGCGCTGCGGCTGCTCGACGAGGGCGGGCTCGACAAGCTCACGCTGCGGCGGCTGGCCGGCGAGCTGGGCGTGCAGGCCCCCGCCCTCTACTGGCACTTCCGGAACAAGCAGGAACTGCTGGACGCCATGGCGGCGCAGATGGTGAGTGAGCAGCCCGCGCTGCCCGTGTTCACCGACCCGGCGCGGTGGCGGGAGTGGGTCGCCGACCGCGCCCGGGGCGACCGCGCGATGCTCAACTCCCGCCGCGACGGTGCCCGGCTGGCCGCGGGGACCCGGCCGTCGCCCGAGCTGTTCGCGCTGGTCGAGCGGGCGGTGGCGGCGCTGGAGTCGGCCGGGTTCACGGCGGAGGACGCCATGCTGGGGCTGTCCTCGGTCAGCGGGTACGTCGCCGGCTTCGTACTGGAGGAGCAGGCCGACCGGGCGCGGGACGACGCCGAGGGGCCGCCCGACGAGGAGGAGCTCGCCCGGGCGTACCCACGCCTGATGGCGGCCCTGGAGCGGATCGGCGACCCCCAGGGCGACCGGGCCTTCGAGGGCGGGCTCGCGCTCATCCTCGACGGGCTGGAACGGCGGCTGGCCTCCCGCGGCTCCGCGGGCGTCCCGGGACCGGCCGAGTGAAACCTGTCGAAGGCGTGCCGGTCCCTCGGATCGGCCCCGCCTCTGGAAAGATGGGAGACCGCCACCCGGCGAAGCTCGAATTCGCCGGGTGGCGGTTGTCTAGAGCATGTCGGCGATCCAGCCAGTGACCTCGTGCAAGACGTCGCCGGACACGATGCCGATCCTCTTGGTGAAGCGCAGAGGCGAGACACTGCGCACCTGCTCGGCCATGGCCCAGCTGGGTTTTTCCAGGCCGGTGCCGTCGCAACCGATGGGGATGTGGTTGTCCCATCCTCGCTCGGTGGTGGTCAGCGGAACGATGATCTTGACTGGGATGGCCGCGTACGATGCGGGGGGAGGGTGACGGGGGGCCTTTAGGGGCTCATCACGTTTCCCGAGTCGCCCTGTGCTCGTCATCAGCAACGACGACTGCGTCTACGTGAGACCATACCTGCACGCAGTCACTGTCGTCACACGAAGGGTCACCATGGGTAAGGATGATTGACTCTCGCTCATGACTCCTACGGCATTGGTCCTGATTCTTGGTGGTTTGGCGGTTTTTGTTGGGGCGGTCGTCCAGGGCGGTGTGGGCTTCGGTCTCGGGCTGGTGGCCGCGCCCGTGCTCACCATGCTCGACCCCGGCGTGATGCCCGGGGCGATGCAGGTGGCGAACATGACGCTGCCGCTGCTGACCCTGGCCGCCGAGTGGCGGAGGGTGGACTGGCGTGGCCTCGGCTTCGCCGTCCTGGGCAGGCTGCCGGGCAGCGTGGTCGGCGCGGTGATCGTGGTCCAGGTGTCCGTCCATACGCTGGGCGTTTTCGTCGGGGTGATGGTGCTGGTGGCGGTCGGCCTGACGGCGAGCGCGCTCGCCGTCCCGCGCAACGGCGCGACGATCGCCGGGGCGGGGTTCCTCTCGGGCGTCACCGGCACCGCCACCGGCATCGGCGGCCCGCCGATCGCGCTGGTCTACCAGCACGCCAAGGGGCCGCAGATCCGCGCGACCCTGGCCATGTTCTTCTTCCTGAGCGCCGGCCAGTCGCTGGTCCTGCTCGCCGTGGTGGACCGGCTGCCCTCGCGCGCCCTGGTGACGGGCGCCGCGCTGCTCGTGCCGATGGCGCTGGGGTTCGCGGTGTCGGGGCCGCTGCGGCGCTACCTCGACGGCGGCAAGGTCCGGACCGCGGTCCTGGCCGTGGCCGCCACGTCGGCGGCGGCACTGATCGCCCAGAGCCTCGCCACCTGACCTCTCGCTGGAAAGCGCTTGCGCGCGGCCGCAGCGTGAACGGCAGGTGGCCGGCAGGGCCGCCCGTGTTGAGGGGGCGTTTCTGGATTGTTACCGGGAACAACAAACTCCCCCTTCTGGGGGTCTTCCAAAGCAGGCTACGGCGGAATACGTTGCCGCAAACAACATTCATCCGGGCCCCTCCGGAAGAAAGGACCCTGCACATGCGCAAGGGGATCCTCAGCACGACCGCCGCGGCCGCCGCGCTCGCCCTCGGTCTCACCGCCTGCGGGGGCGACGGCGGTCAGAGCACGACCGGCGCCACGGCACAGGCATCACCACAGCAGAAGACCGGGAAGATCGGTGTGATCCTGCCCGACAGCAAGTCCTCGGCCCGCTGGGAGACGGCGGACCGCAAGTACCTGGAGGAGGCGTTCAAGGCCGCCGGGGTGCAGTACGACATCCAGAACGCCCAGAACGACAAGACCGCCTTCCAGACCATCGCCGACCAGATGATGACCAACGGCGCCACCGTGCTGATGATCGTCAACCTGGACAGCGGAACCGGCAAGACGGTGATCGACAAGGCCCGCTCGCAGGGCGTGGTCACCATCGACTACGACCGGCTCACCCTGGGCGGAGGCGCCGCCTACTACGTCAGTTTCGACAACACCAAGGTCGGCCAGCTCCAGGGCGAGGGCCTGAGCAAGTGCCTGACCGACAAGAAGGCCGACAAGCCGATCGTGGCCTACCTCAACGGCTCGCCGACCGACAACAACGCCACCCTGTTCAAGGCCGGCTACGACGGCGTGCTCAAGCCCAAGTTCGACTCCGGCGAGTACGTCAAGGGCCCGGAGCAGTCCGTCCCCGACTGGGACAACACCCAGGCCGGCACGCTGTTCGAGCAGATGCTCACCACACAGCCGAAGATCGCCGGCGTGCTGGCCGCCAACGACGGCCTCGGCAACGCCGCCATCACCGTGCTGAAGAAGAACAAGCTCAACGGCAAGGTGCCGGTCACCGGCCAGGACGCCACCGTCCAGGGCCTGCAGAACATCCTCGTGGGCGACCAGTGCATGACCGTCTACAAGGCGGTCAAGAAGGAGGCCGACGCCGCCTCCAAGCTCGCGGTCGCGCTGGCCAAGGGCGAGAAGCCGGCGGCGAGCGGCAGCGTCAAGGACCCCGAGTCCGGCCAGGACGTGCCGGCCGAGCTGATGGAGCCGGTGGCCATCACGTTCGACACGGTCAAGGACGTGGTCGCCGACGGCTACGTCACCAAGGAGGAGCTGTGCACGGGTGACTTCGCCGCCAAGTGCACCGAGGCAGGAATCCAGTAACGAAGCTCATCCGGGGCGCGGCCGGCGCCGCCCGGCCGCGCCCCTGCCCGAGGGAGACCCATGACCCCCCTGCTCGAAGCGCGCGGGATCGACAAGAGCTTCGGCCCCGTGAAGGTCCTGCACGACGTGACGTTCTCCGCCTACGCCGGCGAGGTGACCGCCCTCGTCGGCGACAACGGCGCCGGCAAGTCGACGCTGGTCAAGTGCATCGGCGGCATCCACCCCATCGACAACGGCGAGCTGCTCTTCGACGGGCGTCCCGTCCAGGTGAACGGCCCGCGCGACGCCGGCGAGCTCGGCATCGAGATCGTCTACCAGGACCTGGCGCTCTGCGACAACCTGGACATCGTCCAGAACATGTTCCTCGGCCGGGAGCGCCGCCGCGGCATCGTGCTGGACGAGGACTCCATGGAGGAGCTCGCCGAGCAGACCCTGAGCAGCCTGTCCGTCCGCACGGTCAAGTCCATCCGCCAGCAGGTCTCCAGCCTGTCCGGCGGCCAGCGCCAGACCGTCGCCATCGCCAAGGCCGTGCTGTGGGACAGCAAGGTCGTCATCCTCGACGAGCCGACCGCGGCGCTGGGCGTCGCCCAGACCGCGCAGGTGCTGGAGCTGGTGCGCCGGCTCGCCGACAACGGCCTGGCCGTCGTCCTCATCTCGCACAACATGAACGACGTCTTCGCCGTCTCCGACCGGATCGCGGCGCTCTACCTCGGCAGGATGGCCGCCCAGGTCAGGACCGCCGACGTGACGCACGCCCAGGTCGTCGAACTGATCACTTCGGGCCGCAGCGGAGATCTCGGCCTCAGGAACGGGGTCATCTGATGAGCAAGGTCAAGGAGCTTCCCGGCGAGGCGGTGGTGACGGCGGTGCGCTCGCCGTCGATCGGCCACAGCGCCCGCGCCTACACCGAGAGGGTGCGGGCCGGCGACATGGGCGCGCTGCCCGCCGTCCTCGGGCTGGTGGTGCTGTGCACGGCCTTCGCCCTGGCCCGGCCCGCGTTCCTCAGCGCCATCAACTTCGCCAACCTCTTCACCCAGGGCGCGGCGATCACCGTGATCGCCATGGGCCTGGTGTTCGTGCTGCTCATCGGCGAGATCGACCTGTCGGCCGGCTTCAGCAGCGGCGTCTGCGCGGCCGTCCTCGCGGTCACGCTGACCAACATGGGGCTGCCCTGGTACGTCGGCGTGCTCGCCGCGATCGTCACCGGCACGGTCATCGGCACCGTGCTCGGCACGCTCGTCGCCAAGGTCGGCATCCCGTCGTTCGTGGTGACGCTGGCCGCCTTCCTCGCCTTCCAGGGGCTCGTGCTGGTCCTGGTCAACGAGGGCACGAACATCTCCATCAACGACCCCGTCATCAAGGCCGTCGCGCAGCGCAACCTGCCGCCCGCGCTGGGCTGGGCGCTGTACGCGGCCTCCGTCCTCGCCTACGCCGGGTTGCAGGTGCTGCGGTCGCGCAAGCGGGCCGCGCGCGGACTGGTGGCCGATCCGCCGTCGCTCATCGCCGCCCGGGTCGGCGCCCTGGCCGTCCTCGCCGGCCTGGCCGTGTACGCGCTGAACCTGGAGCGCAGCTTCAACCCGGCGTTCGCCTCGCTCAAGGGCGTGCCGATCGTCGTGCCGGTCATCCTCGCGCTGCTGGTGCTGTGGACGTTCGTGCTGCGGCGCACCGCGTTCGGCCGGCACGTGTACGCGGTCGGCGGCAACGCCGAGGCGGCGCGCCGGGCGGGCATCGCGGTCGACCGGATCCGGGTGAGCGCGTTCGTGATCTGCTCCTCGATGGCGGCCGTCGGCGGCATCGTGGCCGCCTCCCGGGCCAGCTCCGTGGACCCGAACACGGGCGGCAGCTCCGTGCTGCTGTACGCGGTGGGCGCGGCGGTGATCGGCGGCACGAGCCTGTTCGGCGGCAAGGGCCGGGTGCTGGACGCGGTGCTGGGCGGCGCGGTCATCGCGGTCATCGACAACGGCATGGCCCTCATGCAGTACGGCTCCAGCGTCAAGTACCTGGTCACCGGCTTCGTCCTGCTGCTGGCGGCGGGTGTGGATGCCGTGGCGCGCAAGCGGGCGGCCGCCGCTGGTCTAAGGTGATCAGCGACTTTCCGTCGTTCAAGGATGCTCAGACGATGCGTGCCGGCCCCTCACAGGAGGACATCAGGCGTCACAACCTCGGCGCCCTGCTGCGCCATGTCCACCTCGGGGGGCCGATCTCGCGGGCCGAGCTGACCGCCAAGATGGGGCTGAACCGCAGCACCATCATGGCCCTGACCTCCGATCTCACGGCCGCCGGCCTGGTGCGCGAGGAACTGCCGCGCGAGACCGGGCGCGCGGGCCGTCCCTCGCTGGTGGTGCGGCCGGAGTCGTCGCGGGTGTACGTGTTCGCCTTCGACGTGGGCCCGGACCGGCTGGCGGCGGCCCGGGTCGGGCTGGGCGGCGCGATCCTGGACCGCCGGGAGACGTCGCGGCGCCGCGTGCCGTTCGACCTGGACGAGCTGGCCGGGGCGCTGGCGGGCTTCGCGCGGCAGATGCGGCGCAAGACACGCGCGGACACCGTGTGCGTCGGCGCCGCCGCGGCCGTGTCCGGAGGCGTGCGCAGGGACGACGGAGTGATCATGTTCGGCCCGAACCTGGGGGCCGAGGCGGTGCCCTTCGGTGAGGAGCTGGGCCGCCGGCTGGGCCTGGGGCTGCCGGTGAGCGTGGGCAACGACGCCAACCTGGCGGCGCTGGCCGAGCACAGCCGCGGCGTGGCCGTCGCCGTGCGCGACCTCATCTACCTGCACGGGGACGTCGGCATCGGCGGCGGCATCATCACGGGCGGCCACCTGCTGGGCGGCCACGACGGCTACGGCGGCGAGGTCGGCCACATGGTGGTCAACCCGGGCGGCCGGCCGTGCGGCTGCGGGTCGCGCGGCTGCCTGGAGGCCGAGGTGGGGGAGCGGGCCCTGCTGGAGGCCGCCGGGCGTGGTCCTGAGCCGGCGCCGGTGGGGGAGGCCGTGGGCCGTCAGGGGCGCGAGGCGGTGCGGGCCGTGGTGGACGCGGCCGACCGGGGCGACATCGTGGCGCAGGAGGCGCTCAAGCGGGTGGGCGACTGGCTGGGCCTGGGCGTCGCCAACCTCGTCAACATCTTCAACCCCGAGATGGTCATCTTCGGGGGCATGCTGCGTGAGGTGTATTTGGGCTCGGCGGCCCAGGTGCGCAGCCGGCTCGCGACGCACGCGATGGGCCCGCAGCGGGAGCGGCTACGGCTGCGCACCTCGGCCCTGGCCGACGACGCGACGCTCGTGGGCGCGGCCGAGCTGGCCTTCGCCCACGTGCTGGCCGATCCCCTGGAGGTCCTGGCCCGCGTGACCGGCTGAGACCGTCCAAGGGGACCGGGACCGTCAGGAGACGCGGGCGGACGACGCCGTCCAGGTGTTGCAGGAGCCGGCCGAGCCGCTGGAGTAGCCGCGGTCCTGCCAGTAGGCGAGGTTGCGCGGCTTGCCGTGGACCTTGCTCTCCTCGGCCTCGCGGACGGCGCCGATCCACTGGTCCCACGTGATGCCGGGGTCGACGGAGTCGAGGGCGGCGCTGTAGAAGACGCCGGCGAAGCACTCGGCCTGCATCTCCAGCCGGTGGCTGAGGACGGTGCGGGCGCTGCCGCCGGATCGCCAGTAGAGGCGGTTCTGCTCGTCGAGCATGCCGGTGAGCTGCTGCACGTGGTGGCCCCACTCGTGGGCGACGGAGTGGGCGATGTTCATCTTGAACGGGTCGGTGAGGTCCCGCTTCATGATGCGGATGGCGACGGTGCGCTGGGCGGGGCAGTACTGGGCGCCGTTGCTGCTGATCCTGCCGCAGACCGAGGAGCTGCCCGTGGTGATCGTCACCCTCGGCGAGGTGTAGCGCAGGCCGGCGGCCTTGAACCGGATGGCCCAGAAGCGGTCCGCGCAGCGGGCCATCGCGCGGTGGAACGTCTTGAGCGAGGCGGCGCTCCCCTCACGGATCTCCGGGATGGGGCAGGACAGCGGCGCGGCGGTGCCGGAGCGGTAGATCCGGTTCTCGGCCAGGACGGCGGGGGGAACCGCGGCCGCGTGGGGAACGCCGGAGGCGGCCTGTGCCGCCGTGGAGGCCGCTGCGGAGGCCGCCGCGGTCTGCGCGCCGGCCGTACCGGGCGTGATCAGACCCGCGATCACGCAGACCGACGCTGCGACAAGGGGAATACGCACGATCGCGGATACTAGACCAGTTGATGGTGATTTGGTGGGCTGTCTGGGGAAAGGCCGGAAACGCGAGACGCGGCCGCGCCCCGAAGGACGCGACCGCGCCGGTGAATACCGTGAACGGGGGTCGCTAGGCGACCGCGCGGGACGAGGCTGCCCAGGTGTTGCAGGAGCCCGGGGAGGCCGAGCCGTAGCCGCGGTTCATCCAGTACGCCTGCGACGAGCCCCTGCCGTGGTCGTTCTGCGGCCAGGCCTTGCCGCCGTTCTTGCGGAACCAGTCGACCGTGTAGTCCCACTCCGACGGGTCGATCGGGAGCGTGTCCTCGATCGTCCGCATGAAGACGGAGGAGAAGCACTCGGCCTGCAGCTCGGAGCGGCGCGAGAGCTGCAGCTGACCCGCCTTGGAGGCGCGGGCGCGGGCCGGCCAGTAGTAGTTCCAGATGCCGGAGATCTGCTGCACGTGGTGCCCGTACTCGTGCGCCATGAGGCGGGTGATGCCCAGCGCGAACGGGTCACGCAGCTGCGTCTTGGTCACGAGCATGTACATCGTGCGGTCGACGGAGCAGTAGACGCCGTCGGCGCCGGTGCTCCACGGGCCGCAGGGCGTGCGCAGCTTGCGGGTGATGATGCGCAGACGCGGCTTGCTGAACGACAGCTTCGCCTTGCGGAACTGGGTCGACCACGACGCGTTCAGGCAGTTCGTCACCTTGGTGAGGAACCGCTTGTAGGCGGCGGTGCTGCCCTTGGGCAGGCTGCCGGGGGAGCAGTGCGAGTCCGCGAGCGTCCCGGTCTTGTACAGGGGGTTGGCGGTGGCGGCCGCCTTGCCGCGCGGCGGCGCGGCGAGCTGCAGGGCCTGCTGGCCGGAGTTCTGGACCTGCTGCTGGGCCTGCTGTCCGGCGGTGTTGACGGGGTCGGTCTGTGCTGCCGCCGTGCCCGCGCCGACCAGCGAGGCGAGCACGCCGGTGGCCACGAGAGTCGTCAGCTTCCTCATGGGGAGAGTCTTCATAGTGAGGGAAAGACTAGGTCAAGATCGGACATATGTGGGTGGAATTGACTCGATGGAGTCAGCGAGGCATCCACGAACTAGACTTCAAGCCGTTGGCGCACAGGAGCAGAGGGGATGCATCCGTGAGCGGGTTGCTGGGCTCGGTTGAGGGACCGCACGACGTCAAACGGCTCGATGCCGAGGAGCTGCCGGGACTGGCGAACGAGATCCGCGACCTGCTCGTCGACTGCTGCTCCCGCTTCGGCGGGCACCTCGGCCCCAACCTGGGTGTGGTGGAGCTCACCATCGCGATCCACCGGGTGTTCGACTCACCCCGCGACCCGGTCATCTGGGACACCGGCCACCAGGCGTACGTCCACAAGCTGCTCACCGGCCGGGCCGCCGGCTTCGGCGCGCTGAAGCAGGAGGGCGGCCTGTCCGGCTACCCGAGCCAGGCCGAGTCCGAGCACGACTTCGTCGAGAACTCCCACGCCTCCACCGCCCTGTCCTACGCCGACGGCCTGGCCAAGGCGTTCAAGCTGCGCGGCGAGCGCGACCGCACGGCCGTCGCCGTGATCGGCGACGGCGCGCTCACCGGAGGCATGGCCTGGGAGGCGCTCAACAACATCGCCGCGGTCAAGGACCTGCCGCTCGTCATCGTCGTCAACGACAACGGCCGCTCCTACTCGCCGACCATCGGCGGGCTCGCCTCCCACCTGTCCAAACTGCGGGTCACGCGCCGCTACGAGGACTTCCTCGAGTACGTCAAGGAGAAGATCGGCAACGTCCCGGTCCTGTACGACGCGCTGCACGGCTTCAAGAAGGGCGTCAAGGACATCCTGGCTCCGCAGGTCATGTTCGAGGACCTCGGCCTGAAGTACGTCGGCCCCATCGACGGCCACGACGAGCAGGCCATGGAGGCCGCCCTGCGCACCGCCCGCGACTTCCGCGGCCCGGTCATCGTGCACGCCCTCACCCAGAAGGGCCGCGGCTACTCCCCGGCCGAGAACCACGACGAGGACCAGTTCCACTCGCCCGGCGCCTTCGACCGGGTGACCGGCGCGGAGAAGCCCAAGGGCCGCATCTGGACCGACGTCTTCAGCGAGGAGCTGGTCCGGCTCGGCAAGGACCGGGAGGACATCGTCGCGATCACCGCCGCCATGCTGCACCCGACCGGCCTGGCCGCCTTCGCCGACGCCTTCCCCGACCGCACCTACGACGTCGGCATCGCCGAGCAGCACGCGCTGACCAGCGCGGCCGGCCTGGCGCTCGGCGGCCTGCACCCGGTCGTCGCCGTCTACGCCACCTTCCTCAACCGCGCCTTCGACCAGCTCCTCATGGACGTCGCCCTGCACCGGCTGCCGGTCACGGTGGTCCTCGACCGGGCGGGCGTCACCGGCGACGACGGCGCCAGCCACAACGGCATGTGGGACCTGTCGATCCTCCAGGTCGTGCCCGGCCTGCGGATCGCCGTGCCGCGCGACGGCGAGCGCCTGGCCGAGCTGCTGCAGGAGGCCGTGTCCGTCACCGACGGTCCCACGGTCGTCCGCTTCCCCAAGGGCCCGGTGGCCGCGCCGATCGAGGCGGCCGGGCGGCTCGGCGCGATGGACGTCCTGCGCGCCGGCGACGCCGACGTGCTGATCGTCGCCGTCGGCCCGATGGCCCAGGCGTGCATGGACGCCGCGGTGCTGCTCGACGCCCAGGGCATCTCGGCGACCGTGGTCGACCCGCGCTGGGTCAAGCCGCTCGACGAGGCCCTCGTGCTCGCGGCGGGCGCCCACCGGCTGGTCGCGGTCGTCGAGGACAACGGCCGCGTCGGCGGCGTCGGCGACGCGGTGGCCCGGCTGCTGCGCGACGCCGACGTGGACGTGCCGGTCCGCACCTTCGGCATCCCGCAGGAGTTCCTCCAGCACGCCAAGCGGGCCACGATCCTCGGCCGCGTCGGGCTCACCGGGCAGGACCTCGCCCGCCGGATCACCGAGGCGGTCGCCCGCCGCGACCAGCCCCTGAGGAGCCCGTCCGCCCAGCGCTGACCTCGGCGGACCTCGGCCGCGTCAGGTGCGCGCGCGGGTGCATGATGCCCGCGCGTGTGGGCAAGGTCACACTCGTGGACGTACTTCGCACGAAAACGGTTGAGCAGTCCATCAGCGACACCGAGGCACCGGAGCATCGGCTGCGCAAGCGCCTGACCGCCGTCGACCTGACCGTCTTCGGCATCGGCGTGATCGTCGGCACCGGTATCTTCGTGCTGACCGGACAGGTGGCCAAGCAGACGGCCGGACCGGCCGTGGCCATCGCCTTCGTCGTCTCCGCGATCGTCTGCGGCCTGGCGGCGCTGTGCTACGCCGAGTTCGCCTCCACGATCCCGGTGGCGGGCTCGGCGTACACCTTCTCCTTCGCCACGCTCGGCGAGCTGCCCGCCTGGATCATCGGCTGGGACCTCATGCTGGAGATGGCGCTGGCGGCCGCGGTGGTGGCGGTCGGCTGGTCGGGCTACTTCGCGTCGCTGCTGTCCTCGATCGGCCTGCCGCTGCCCGCGTCCATCTCCGGCGACGACCCGGTGGTCAACCTGCCGGCCATGATCGTGGTGCTCATCCTCACCGCGATCCTGGTGGCCGGCATCAAGCTCTCCTCGCGGGTCAACCAGGTCATCGTGGCGATCAAGGTCGCGGTGATCCTGCTCGTCATCGTGGCGGGGCTGTTCTTCATCAAGCCGGCGAACTACTCGCCGTTCATCCCGCCGCCGCAGGCCACGGAGCAGGTGGCCGGGCTCAAGGCGCCGCTGATCCAGGTCCTGTTCAACATCACGCCCGTCGCGTACGGCGTGATCGGCATCTTCTCGGCCGCGGCGATCGTCTTCTTCGCCTTCATCGGCTTCGACATCGTCGCCACCGCCGCCGAGGAGACCATCAACCCGCAGCGCGACATGCCGCGCGGCATCATCGGCTCCCTCGCGATCTGCACGGTCCTGTACGTGGCCGTCTCGCTGGTCGTCGTGGGCATGCAGAACTACAAGACGCTCAGCACCTCGGCGCCGCTGGCCGACGCCTTCACCGCGGTCGGCCAGAAATGGGCGGCCGGGCTCATCAGCATCGGCGCGATCGCCGGGCTCACGACCGTGGTGATGATCCTCATGCTCGGCCAGACCCGGGTGCTGTTCGCCATGTGCCGTGACGGGCTGCTGCCGCGCACGCTGGCCAAGGTCCACCCGAGATTCGGCACGCCGGCCCGGCTCACGGTCATCATCGGGATCGTGTCGGCGCTGCTGTCCGGGTTCATCTCGCTGGGGGCCCTGGCCGAGCTGGTCAACATCGGCACGCTGTTCGCGTTCGTGGTGGTGTCGGCCGGCGTGATCATCCTGCGGCGCACGCGGCCCGACCTGCCCAGGGCGTTCCGCACGCCGCTGGTGCCGGTGCTGCCCATCCTGTCGGTGCTGGCCTGCTTCTACCTGATGCTCAACCTGCCGGTCGAGACGTGGCTGCGGTTCCTCATCTGGATGATCGTGGGCGCGTTGCTGTACTTCACCTACGGTTACCGGCACAGCCGGGTCGAGGCGGCCAAGACCCGGTAGGGGCGGGAGACGTGGGGGACGGTCTCCCGGCCCCCACGCGCTTCCCGCCCGTACGCCTGGGCTCAGAAGGCGAACACTCCGTCGCCGGCCGCCTTGGCGCGGCACGGGCTGGAGAAGGTCGAGTGCAGCGTGATGTTGCGGCCCTGCCAGCGCCCCACCACGGCCACCTCGTACGGCTCCGAGATCCACGGGCAGGCGCTGCTGGACCGGCGCAGCGCCGACAGCCGGCCGTCCACGGCCCGGAGCCGGTCACAGGCCACCTGCGGGTTCGGGTGGTCGCCGCCGTCCGGGTCGCAGCGCAGCACGTACGTCTGCGGCTCCTGGCCGGACGCCGTCACGGTGATCCGCAGGGCCGTCCGCCCGTCCTGCGCCGCCATGGCCGGCAGGGCGGCCGCCATCAGGAAGGCCCCGCACAGCGCGGTTACCTTGAGCGATCTCATGCCTGTCCTCTCCGTCGTGGCACGGGCCCGCCCCGGCCGACGACCTGAGTGAGCGTGGGGACCGTTGGGGCTGGTGTGCCTGGTGTGACACCGGTGTAGGTACCCGGCGGTCCCGACGGCGGCGGCCATGGATCGTCCCCGATTCGGCCATGTGATGGACAGGGCGCAGAGCGGCGGCAAAGGACGCAGAAAAGGGGACCCGCGGCGCCACCGCGAGTCCCCTTCCCTCACGCCACGGTCAGGCGGGCACCGAGGCCACGCCCGGCGGCAGGAAGCGGGGCCGCGCGAACCCGGTCCGGTCCAGCAGCGGCGTGGCGCCGCCCAGGTGGAACGGCCAGCCCGCGCCGAGGATCATGCACAGGTCGATGTCCTGCGGGGCCGCCACCACGCCCTCGTCGAGCATGATGCGGATCTCCTCGGCCAGCGCCTCCAGCACGCGCCGCCGTACATCGTCGGCGGTGGACGGCGCGTCGCCGTCCGCGAACAGCGCCACGGCCTCCGGGTCGAGCGAGAAGTCGGGAGCGTACACGCCCGGCTTGCCGGAGGCGACGAGCTTGGCCATGCCCGCCGAGACGCCGAACCGGGCGGGGAACGCCGCGTGCAGAGTCTCGGCCACGTGCAGGCCGACGGCCGGCCCGACGAGCTGGAGCAGCGCGAACGGCGTCATCGGCAGCCCGAGGTCGTCCAGCGCGTGCTCGGCGACCTCCAGCGGCGTGCCCTCGTCCACGGCGGAGATGACCTCGCCCATGAAGCGGGTCAGCAGCCGGTTCACCACGAACGCCGGCGCGTCCTTGACCAGCACCGACGACTTCTTCAGCGTCCTGCCGACCGCGAACGCGGTGGCGAGCGTCGCGTCGTCGGTCGAGGCGCCCCTGACGATCTCCAGGAGCGGCATCACCGCGACGGGGTTGAAGAAGTGGAAGCCGACCAGCCGCTCCGGACGCGCCAGCTCCGCCCCCATCTCGGTCAGCGACAGCGACGAGGTGTTGGTGGCCAGCACGCACTCCGCGCTCACCACGGCCTCGACCTCGGCGAACACCTTCTTCTTGACCGCCATGTCCTCGAAGACGGCCTCGATGACGAAGTCGGCGTCCGCGAACGCGTCCTTGGTCAGCGACCCGCTGACCAGCGCCTTGAGCCGGTTGGCCTGGTCGGCCGACACGCGGCCCTTGGCCAGCAGCTTGTCCACCTCGGCGTGGACGTAGCCGACGCCCTTGTCGAGGCGGCCCTGGTCGAGGTCGGTCAGGACGACCGGCACCTCCAGGCGGCGGGCGAACAGCAGCGCCATCTGCGATGCCATCAGCCCCGCGCCCACCACGCCGACCTTGGTGACCTTCCGCGCCAGCGACTTGTCGGGCGCGCCCGCCGGCCGCTTGGCCCGCCGCTGCACCAGGTCGAAGGCGTACAGGCCGGCGCGCAACTCGTCGCTCATCAGCAGGTCGGCCAGCGCCTCGTCCTCGGCGGCGAACCCCTCGTCACGGGAGGCGGTGCGGGCCCGCGCGACCAGGTCGAGCGCCCGGTACGGGGCGGGGGAGGCGCCGCGCAGCTTCATGTCCACGAGGAACCGCGCGTCCGCGACCGCCTTGTCCCAGTCGTCACCGTCATGCGAGCGACGCTCGACCGCGACCTCGCCGTTGACGACCCGGGCCGCCCAGCGCAACGACTCCTCCAGGAAGTCGGCGGGCTCGAACATGGCGTCCGCGACGCCCAGCTCGTACGCCTGGGCGCCCTTGACCATGCGGTTCTGCGACAGCGGGTTCTCGATGATCAGCTTGATGGCGTTCGCCGGGCCGACCAGGCGCGGCAGGAGCTGCGTCCCGCCCCAGCCCGGCACCAGGCCGAGGAAGCACTCCGGCAGCGCGACGGCCGGGACGCCCGAGGAGATCGTCCGGTAGGTGCAGTGCAGCGCGATCTCCAGGCCGCCGCCCATCGCCGCGCCGTTGACGAAGGCGAACGACGGGATCGCCAGCTCGCCCAGCCGCCGGAACACGTGGTGCCCGAGCGCGCCGATGGCCAGCGCCTCCTCGCGCGAGGCGACCGAGGCGGCGCCCTTGAGGTCGGCGCCGACGGCGAAGATGAACGGCTTGCCGGTCACGCCCACCGCGGCCAGGTCGCTCCGGGCGGCGATCTCCGACAGCGCGCCGTTCAGCGCGAACAGGCCGTGCGGGCCGAACGTGTTGGGCTTGGTGTGGTCGAAGCCGTTGTCCAGCGTGATGAGCGCCATCGTGCCGGCGCCGTAGGGCAGCTCGACGTCGCGGACCAGCGCCCTGGTGACGACCTCGTCAGAGTTGCGCTCGCTCAGCAGCGCCCGCCAGGTGTCGAGATTGCTCATGCCAGGTTCTCCCAGATCACGGTGCCGCCCATGCCCATGCCGACGCACATGGTGGTGATGCCGTAGCGCACGTCCGGGCGCTCGGCGAACTGGCGGGCGAGCTGCGTCATCAGCCGCACGCCCGAGGAGGCCAGCGGGTGGCCGAAGGCGATCGCGCCGCCGTACGGGTTGACGCGGGGGTCGTCGTCGGCGATGCCGAAGTGCTCCAGGAACGCCAGGACCTGCACCGCGAACGCCTCGTTGATCTCGAACAGCCCGATGTCGGAGATCGACAGCCCGGCCAGCCGCAGCGCCCGCTCCGTGGACGGGATCGGGCCCACGCCCATCACCTCGGGGTCCACGCCGGCGAACGCGTACGACACCAGCCGCATCCTGGCCGTCAGCCCGAGCTCCTCGGCGACCTCGCGGGCCGCCACGACGCAGCCGGTGGCGCCGTCGTTGATGCCGGAGGAGTTGCCCGCCGTCACTCGCCCGTGCGGCCGGAACGGCGTCTTCAGCGCGCCCAGGCCCTCCATCGTCGTGCCGGGGCGGGGCGCCTCGTCCTCCACCGCGAGGCCCCAGCCCTTCTCGGCCGTCCGGATCGCGGTCGGCACCAGGTCGGGCTGGATCTTGCCGTCGGCGTACGCCTTGGCCACCTTCTCCTGCGACAGCACCGCGTACGCGTCGGCGCGCTCCTTGCCGATCGTGGGGTAGCGGTCGTGCAGGTTCTCGGCGGTCATGCCCATGACCAGGGCGCTCGGGTCGACGAGCTGCTCCGACAGGAAGCGCGGGTTGGGGTCGACGCCCTCGCCCATCGGGTGGCGGCCCATGTGCTCGACGCCGCCCGCGATGGCGACGTCGTACGCGCCGAACGCGATGCCGCCCGCGACCGTGGTCACCGCGGTCATCGCGCCCGCGCACATGCGGTCGATGGCGTAGCCGGGGACGGACTTCGGCAGCCCGGCCAGCACCGCGGCCGAGCGGCCGATGGTCAGGCCCTGGTCGCCGATCTGGGTGGTCGCGGCGATCGCGACCTCGTCCACGCGCTCCGGCGGCAGGCCCGGGTT
Organism: Nonomuraea sp. NPDC005501; assembly: GCF_040605905.1. Taxonomy (NCBI): domain Bacteria; kingdom Bacillati; phylum Actinomycetota; class Actinomycetes; order Streptosporangiales; family Streptosporangiaceae; genus Nonomuraea; species Nonomuraea sp. NPDC005501. The sequence continues at coordinate 74,137 of NZ_JBEXDT010000026.1, forward strand.
GCGCCGGATGAGCTCGCGGATGACGCGGACGACCAGGTCGTCGGCGCGGGTCTCCGCATACAGCCCCTTCGGCCCCGACCGGCCGAAGGGGGTGCGCACGCCGTCGACGAACACGACGTCACGAGAGGAAGGCACGGGGTTCGCTCCTCGTTGCTGGACTGCTGTCGGGCCCATGCTACTCGTCAGTAACTAGAACCGGGACGCGGGCGGATGGGAGTGGTGAAAGGGGAGGTGTATATGAGGTTGGGAACAATTTATGAGCTTGCTGTGAAATATCCGGACAAAGGCGGGTGGAATCTGTTAGGAAAGGTCGCGCACAGCTATGGACTAGAGAGGTCACAGAGTGTCGCGCGACGAGAACGATAGGTCGTACGAGGACGGTCAGTCACGGCCGTTGAACCCGGAGCTGACCGGCGACGTGCTGTCACCTCGGTACAGCAACGACGACACGGATGAGCAGCCGGCCATCGTGGTCTCGGGCAACGAGACGTACATCATGCCGTCCGACGGCGCGCCCCTTGAGCGGTATCCCCCGCAGGACGCGGCGACGCCGTACCCCTCGGAGGGGACGTCCTCGTACGCGCCGCAGGACGGCACGGCCCAGCACGCGGACGCCCTGTACAGCGACGCCCAGCACGCGGACGCCCTGCACGCGGACGCCCTGGACGGGGACGCCCCGTACGTCGACGCCCTGTACGGGGACGCCCAGCACGGCAACGCCGGGTACGGCGAGATCGAGGGCGGCGCCCACCGGGCGGACGGCGAGCAGGCGGGCTACGCGGACGCCGACAGCGGCTCCCACCGGCTCCAGGACACGGGCCCCCTGCAGGACGCGGACGACTATGGCGACCCCGCCTATCTCCCGCTCGACAAGGGTTACGAGACGTCCGCCGACGACGAGGACGGCGAGCCTCGGCGTGGCTTCCTCGGCTCCGGCTGGACCGACGCGAACCAGGAGAACCCCGCCGACAAGGAGGTGCGCCGCCGTACCAAGCTGCTGGTGGCCGCCGCGGCCGCCGTCGTCGTCCTCGGCGCCGGGGCCGGCTGGATGCTGACCGGCACCTCCTCCGACGACCCGTGCGCGACGGACCGCTGCGCCAGCGCGGGCCGCGTGAGCGCGCCGCCCACGTCGGCCGTCCCCGACCCCGAGGACACCGGCGAGGCCGCCGACGAGCCCGACGAGTCCGCCACGCCCGAGCCGTCCACGTCCAGCACGGTCGCCCCCACCCCGACGGCGGCCCGCGTCCGGGTCAGCCGCACCCCCGAGCCGCGTGTCACGCGGACCCGCGCCGTCGAGCCCACGACCCGCGCCACCGGCAGGGCCAGCCGGCAGCCGACGACCGTCGACGACGCCGCCACGACGCGCGACGACGACGTGGAGGCCAAGACCAGCGAGCAGCCCACCGCGCCGGTCGCCACGACGCAGGCGCCCCCTGCCACCACCCAGGCGCCCGCGCCGGCTCCGTCGGAGACGCAGAAGGGCCTGTTCGACATCCTGTTCCCGTGGAGCTGACAGGCTGAACGGCGCCTGATCTGGCCTCCCGGCGCCGGGCGTGTAAGGATGCGGACCCGGGGCCGGTCTGACAGACTGGGAAACCGCTTTCCGGGGAGGTCTCGTCGTGGTCACGCTGGAGGACGTCGCCAGGCAGGCGGGCGTCTCGCTCGCGACCGCCTCGCGGGTGCTGAACGGCAGCACCCGCCAGGTGGGCGCCGACCTGCGGGCGCGGGTCGAGAGAGCCGCCGACGAGCTGGGCTACCGCGCCAACATGGCCGCCCAGACGCTGGCCCGGGGCGCGAGCAACGTCATCGGCATCGTCGTCCACGACCTGACCGACCCCTACTTCGCCGCCCTCGCCGACGGCGCCATGCGCGCCGCGGCCGGCGAGGGCCTGCTCGTCATGGTCGGCACCACGCACCGCGACCCCGAGCAGGAGATCGCCTACGTCGCCACCATGAACGCCCAGCGCGTGCGCGCCGTCCTGCTGGCCGGCTCGCGCGTGGACGACCCCCAGACGACCGGCCGGCTGCGCCGCGAGCTCGAACGCTACCGCTCCAGCGGCGGCCGGGTCGCCTGCGTCGGCCAGGACCTGCTCGGCGTCGACACCGTGGCCCCCGCCAACCACGAGGGCGGCGCGGCCCTGGCCCGCTCCTTGGCCGGGCTCGGCCACACCCGCTTCGCCGTGCTCGCCGGACCGCCGCACCTGATGACCGCCCGCGACCGGTGCGACGGGTTCGTCGCGGCGGTCAAGGAGCTCGGGCTGCCGGAGCCGCGGGTCGTCCACGGGCCCTTCGACCGCGACGGCGGCTACACGGCGGCGGGGGAGACGGGCGACGCGACGTGCGTGTTCGCGGTCAACGACGTGATGGCCGTCGGCGCGCTGGCCGCCTACCGCGACCGGGGGACACGGGTCCCGGACGACGTCTCGGTGGCGGGCTTCGACGACATCGCCACGCTGCGCGACCACGTACCGGCCCTGACGACCGTGCGGCTGCCGCTGGCCGACATGGGCGCCCGCGCGCTGGAGCTGGCGCTCGCGGCGGGCGAGACGACGACCGTGGACCACGTAGCCGGCGAGGTGGTCCTGCGGGAGAGCGTGCGGGACATCCGCTGACGCCCGGCACCGGCACGCCCGGGACCGGCCGGCCACGCACCCGGGTGCGCGGACCACGACCACACACGGACGACACATGAGGGAGACGCGGTGAAGCTCGCGGTCAGCACACTCGGAATGCCCGGCGAGGGGCTGGACAGGGCGATCGAGGTGGCCACGGCCCACCGGTGCGACGGCCTCGAACTGCGCCTCCACCCCGACACGGGCGTCCACCGCGGCCTCACCCCCGAGGAGCGGCGCTCGGCGCGCGAGCGCGTGGAGGCGGCCGGGCTGGAGATCTCCGCGCTGGCCGGGTACGTCCGGGTGTGCGAGCCGGGCCCCGACGAGCCGCTCGTGGAGGCACTGCGCGCGGACCTGGAGCTGGCGGCCGACCTCGGCGCGCCAGGAGTCCGGGTGTTCCCGCGCGGCGACGACCCGGCCGTGGGCGCCCGCCGCCTTCGCGCCGTCTCGGACGCGGCCGCCCGTCTCGGCGTCCGGGTGCTCGTCGAGACGCACGACCTGATGCCGACCGGCGCCGCCGTGGCCGGGCTGCTGGAGGCGGCGGACCGGCCCGGGACGACCGGAGCCGTCTGGGACCTGCTGCACCCGTGGCGCCACGGCGAGACTCCCGCCGACACGCTGGCCGCGCTCGGGCCCTGGCTGGAGTACGTGCAGGTCAAGGACGCCGTCTCGGCCGAGGACACGACGCCGGTGCCCATGTGGACGGGCTCGGTGCCGCTGGACGAGGGCGGCGAGCTGCTGCGCGCGGCGGGGTACGACGGATGGGTGTCGCTGGAGTGGGAGCGGACCTGGTATCCGCAGGTGGCTCCGGTGGAGGAGATCCTGCCCGGCGCCGCCGCGTGGGTCCGCCGCTTCGCCCCCGCCTCCGGCACCGTGCCGGGGGATGCCGTGCCGGGGGATGCCGTATGAGGGACAAGGTGCTGGTCGTCGGGATGGACGGCCTGCGCTTCGACCGTCTGGTCGCGATCCGTCCGCCGGTGCTGTCGGCGCTGATGTCGACGGGCGCGTACGGCACCAGCACCCTCCCGTACGGCGAGCCCGAGGCGCCCCGTACCGAGTCCCCGGGCCAGGTCGTCCCGGAACACGTCGCCGAAGCGGACGCATCCAGCACGCTCATCCCCGCGGGCGCGGAAGGCTCCCTGCGGGCCATCCGGGCGCGGACCGACTCCGGGCCCGGGTGGGCGTCGATCGCGACCGGAGTGTGGCCGGACAAGCACGGCGTCGTGGACAACGGCTTCGGCGCCGAACAATTCACGCCTCCGCAGTTCACGAAATATCCGGACTTTCTGACGCGAGCCCAGGAGGCCCGCCCCGACCTCGTCACCTCCGCGTTCTTCTCGTGGGCCGCCCTCGCCGAGCACGGCGCGTTCGGCCCCGCCATCGGCACCCGGTTCGTGCTCGACGGGTACGCCCTCACCTGGAGCGTCGCCGACCGCCAGGTCGCCGCGGCGGCCCGCGAGCACCTGGAGCTCACCGGCCCCGACCTGTCGTTCGTCTACCTCGGCGACACCGACGAGGTGGCCCACGCCCTCGGCCCCCTCTGCCCCGAGTACGCCGACGCGCTCCTGCTCCAGGACGCGTACCTCGGCGGCTTCCTCGACGCCATCCGTGCGCGGCCGTCGTTCGGGCACGAGCGGTGGACGGTCCTGGTCACCACCGACCACGGCCACGTGGACGCGGGCGGCCACGGCGGGGTCTCGGGGGAGGAGCGGACGGTGTTCGTGATCGGCGCGCGGCTGGGCGAGGACCTGGGCGGCGTCCGCCTCCAGGAGCCGCGGCCCGTGGACGTAGGGCCCACGGCGCTCGACCGGCTCGGCATCGAGGTGGACCCGGCCTGGGACCTGGACGGAGCGCCTCTGGTGTTCTGAGGCCGCCGACGTTTCATCAGGTGTTGAATTTCTGCTCGCGAGGGACGACACTCGTGTCCAGAAGCTGAACACCGAGGGCGAGGCAGATGAACACGGCACTGGACTTCTCCGAGATCGACGCCGCCATGCTGGCCGAGGTGGGCGGAAAGGCCGCCAACCTGGGGGAGCTGACCAGGGCCGGGCTACCCGTCCCGCCCGGCTGGGTGCTCACCACCGACGCCTACCGCCAGGCCGCCGAGGCCGCGAACCTGGACGAGGTCGTCACCGCGGGCGGCGACGGGCTGGCGGCGGCGGCCAGGGAGCGCCTGCTCCGGACCCCGCTGCCCGAGCCGGTGGCCCAGGCCGTCATCGCCGCGTACGAGCGGCTCGGGAGCGGCCCGGTCGCCGTGCGCTCGTCGGCCACGGCCGAGGACCTGCCGTACGCCAGCTTCGCGGGGCAGCAGGACACGTACCTCAACGTCGTCGGCGCCGACGCCGTGCTCGACGCGGTCCGCCGCTGCTGGGCGTCGCTGTGGACCGACCGCGCCGTCTCCTACCGCGCGTCCAACGGCATCGACCACGCCTCGGTACGGCTCGCGGTGGTCGTCCAGGAGATGGTGGAGGCCGAGGTCGCCGGGGTGATGTTCACCGCCGACCCGGTCACGGGGCGAAGGCGGCGGGCGGTCATCGACGCCAGTCCCGGCCTGGGAGAGGCGGTCGTCTCCGGAGCCGTGAACCCGGACCGCTTCGTCGCCGACCCCGCCACCGGCCAGATCCTCGAACGCCGCCCCGGCGACAAGCGCGTGGTCATCCGCTCCCTGCCCGGCGGCGGCACGGAGCGCGTGGACCGCACCGGCTCCCCGGAGCTCTGCCTGACGGACGCCCAGGTCCGCGAGCTGGCCACGCTGGGCGCGCGTGTCGAGCGGCACTACGGCGCACCGCAGGACACGGAGTGGGCCATCGACGCGGCCGGCGCGATCTGGCTCACCCAGGCCCGCCCGATCACCACGCTGCACCCGCTGCCCGCCCCCACCCGCGACGGGCTGCGCGTCTACTTCAGCCTGAACGTCGCCCAGGGCGTCATGGGCCCGCTCACCCCGATGGGCCTGGCGGGCTTCCAGCTCACCGCGTCGGGAGCGGCGGGCCTGTTCGGGCGCCCCCCGGCGGACCCGAGGGGCGGGCCCGCGTTCATGTCCGTGGCGGGGGAGCGGCTCTGGCTGGACCTGACCACCGCCGTGCGCAGCCGCGCCGGCCGCGCCATCCTGCCCACGGCGCTGACGCTCGGCGAGGCCCGTACCGCGGCCGTGCTGAACGACCTGTTCGACGATCCCCGGCTGTCGGTTGTCCACACCTCGCGCCGGCCGTTCCTGAAGGGGCTCGCCCGCTTCGCCCGCACCGTCAACGCGCCGGTGCGCGTCCTGGAGGCGCTGGCCAGCCCGAGCACCGCCCTGGCGTACACGCGGCGGCTGGGCGAGCAGCTCGACCGGCGGCTGCGCGTTCCGGACGGCGCCACCCCCGTCCAGCGCATCGACCACGCGGAGCGCATGCTCCGCGGCGTCTTCCCCGCGATCGTCTCCGTCATGCCGATCGTGATCACCGGGTACGGGCTGTTCGCGCTGGCGTCGCGGCTGTCCGGGATGCCCATCTCCGAGATGCAGGGCGTGCTGCGCAGCCTGCCCGCCAACCCCACCACCGAGATGGACCTGGAGCTGTGGAACCTGGCCACGCGGGTGGAGCCGCAGCCGTTCCGTGAGCTCCCGGTCGGTGAGCTGGTGCGCCGCTACCGCGCCGGCGAGCTGCCGCCGAAGGCCCAGCGGGGCGTCGAGCGCTTCCTCCAGCGGTACGGCCACCGGGGCGTCGCCGAGATCGACCTGGGGCTCCCGCGCTGGTCGGAGGAGCCGGCGCACATCCTCGGCGTCCTGGCCAACTACCTGCGCATGGACGACCCCGGCGACCTCGCCCCCTCCGCCCTCTTCGCCCGGGGCGAGGAGGAGGCCCGCCGGGCCGTGGACGCGATCGCCGCACGGGCCGGGCGGCGCGGCCTCGCGCGGGCCGCGGTCACCCGCTTCGCGCTGCGCCGCACCAGGCGGCTGGCGGGCCTGCGGGAGCTGCCCAAGTTCTACCTGGTCAAGGTCCTCGCGGGGGTACGGCGGAGCATGCTCGTGGTGGGGGAGCACCTGACGGCCGCGGGGCTGCTGGACGAGCCGGGCGACGTGTTCTTCCTCCGCTTCGAGGAGGCCAGGTCCGCCCTGGCCCTGACGCCGCCCACCACGTCCGGTACGGCTCCCGTCCCGCCGGGAGCGCCGGCCGGGTCATCCGGAGCGGCTCCCGCCTCGGAGGAGCCGGCGTCGTCCGGGCAGGGGCTGCGGGAGCTGGTGACGGTCCGCCGGGCCGGCTACGAGCAGGAGGCGCGGCGCCGCCACGTGCCCCGCGTCATGCTGTCCGACGGCACCGAACCGGAGGCCGTCGCCGCCGCCACCGCCCACCCGTCCGGCCCGCCTCCCGAGGGCGCGCTCACCGGCACGGCCGCCTCGGCCGGCACGGTCACCGGCCCGGCCCGCGTGGTGCTGGACCCGGTGGGCGCCCACCTGGAGCCCGGCGAGATCCTCGTCTGCCCGTCCACCGACCCCGGCTGGACGCCGCTGTTCCTCACGGCGGGCGGCCTGGTCATGGAGATGGGCGGCGCGATGTCCCACGGCGCGGTGGTGGCCAGGGAGTACGGCATCCCGGCCGTGGTCGGAGTCCCGGACGCCACCCACCGCATCACCACGGGCCGCCGGATCACGGTCAACGGCGCCGCCGGCACCGTCACCCTCGACTGAGCCAGGTGCGCATCCGCTTCCCCGCGATCACCGAAAAGATCCGGCAGTGAAAGCGGCTGCCCGCGACAGGTGCGCGGGCAGCCGTCCGGCAGGTGCGTCTACAGTGTCAGGGTCCATCCGTTGATGTAGCCCTTGTCGCCCTTGGCGAGGTCCTCGGCTTGGAGTTTCCAGGTTCCGCTGGCGGGTGAGGCGCTGGCGTTGACCCAGTAGTTCTCGTTGATGTTGTCGGTGCCGTCCTTGGCGTCGGGGGCCCGCAGGGGGTAGATCTTGCCGTCCGGGGCGATGAGGTCGAGTTTCAGGTCGCCGCGCCAGG